>NZ_JBXMIS010000107.1:0-45442 GCF_057073975.1 Conyzicola sp.
CGACACCGTAGACGGTGTCGGTCGGGATCACGACGAGCTCGCCCTTGCCGATGGCGGCCCTCGCGAGTCGCATTCCGGTCAGTAGCGCAGCGTCGACGGAGCAGTCGTAGATGGCCATGTCGCTCCATGGTACGCGGTAGACGGGATAGCCTTGGAGCGCCGTGGACCTCTATCTATTCGACTTCGACAAGACGCTCTACGGCTACAACTTCCTGCACCGCCTTCCCGCCCTGTCGCGCATGAGCGGTGTCAGCCAGTACGACCTCGCCCGACTGTGGTGGGCCGACGGCTACGAGGCACGCGCAGAGTCGGGCGAATGGCCGGATGCCGAGCAGTACCTCGACAAGTTCCTCGAGGTGACCGGTGCCCGATTGAGCCTCGGCCAGTGGCAGGATGCCCGCGCCGCCGCCATGACCCCATTGCCCGGCAGCATCGCGGCCCTGCAGCGCGCCAGCACGCTCGGCACCGTCGGGCTCTTCTCGAACAACCCGTCGATCTTCGCGCGCTCGCTTCCGCGGCTGGCACCAGACGTGGCAGCGATCCTCGGGCCGAACGTTGTCACGAGCTGCCTGTTGCGGGCCCGCAAGCCGATGCGGCAGTCGTATGAGCGGGTGCTCGAGCACTTCGGCGCGAGCCCGAGTGACACCTTCTTCGTCGATGACAACCGCTCCAACGTCGCCGGCGCCCTCGAAACCGGCATACGCGCCCACCACTTCACCGATACCGCCGCGCTCGACGCCGCCATCACCGCATTCGCAGCAAGGAACGCATGACTCTGCTCTTCATCTTCGACATGGACGACGTCCTGTACGACTACGACTGGCGGCACCGGATGGCTGGCATGACAGCCCTCACCGGCCTGTCGCTGCGCAGGATGCGTGAACTGTGGTGGAACGACGAGGGCGAGTGGGCCGCAGAGGCAGGCGTGTTCGCGACGCCAGAGGCGTACCTGCACGCGTTCGAGGCAGCGATCGGCCAGAAGGTCGACGAGCAGGAGTGGGTGCGCGTGCGCGGAGCCGCGATGACGCCGCGGCCAGAGGCGATCGCCGCCGTGGAGCGGGCGGCAGAGCTCGGCGACGTGACGCTGCTGACCAACAACGGCGCCCTGACCGCCAAGCACCTGCGCACTCTCGCGCCCGACCTCGTGCCCGTGTTCGGAGACCATCTGCTCACCTCGAGCCACTACTCGGCGCGCAAGCCCGATCCCGTGGTGTTCGAGCGCGTGCTCTCTGCCTACGATCGCAGCGCGAGTGAGGCGTTCTTCGTCGACGACATGCCAGACAACGTGGCCGGGGCGGCATCCATCGGCATCACCGCCCACCTGTACCGCTCCCCCGCGGCGCTTTGTGCCGCGATCGAGGACTTCGCCGCGGTCGAACGCGACTAGCGAGCCCGGCCAGCGCAGCGCTACTAGCGCAGCGCGGTCGTGGCGCGGTCGCGACCGAGGAGGTCGCGGTGGGTCGCGACGGCCCGCCAGCCGTCCGCGGTGAGCAGCGCGGCGATCTCTGCGGCCTGCAGCTCGCCGTGCTCGATGACCAGGGTGCCGCCGTCGTGCAGAAGGCGGCGCGCGGTCGTCGAGACGTTTCGCACGACATCCAGCCCGTCCTCGCCGCCGTAGAGGGCGATCTCGGGGTCGAACAGGCGAACCTCCGGGTCGCGCGGAATCGCGTCGACCGGAATATACGGAGGATTGGATGCGACAACAGCGACCGTGCCGTCGAGCTCTGGCAGCGCGACAGCAAGGTCGATGAACACGGCGCGGGCGTTGTCTGGCGCGATCTCGCGGAAGTTCTGCTTGGTCCAGACGAAGGCGAGCGGCGACACCTCGACCCCGTAGACGCTCGCGTGTGGAACCTCGACGGCCATGGCGAGGGCTATCGCTCCGCTGCCCGTGCCAAGATCGACGGCGATCGGCTTCGGCGACGCGCTTGCCCGCAGGGCCTCGATGGCGATGCCGGCAACGCTCTCCGTCTCTGGCCGTGGCACGAAGACACCGGGCCCGACGGCGAGCTCGATCGAGCGGAACGCCGCCCGGCCGGTGATGTGCTGAAGCGGCTCGCGCGCTGCGCGGCGCTCGACGAGCTCTGTCACTGCGAGCAGCGACTCGGCGTCGAGCACTCCCCCGCTGATCGCGCGCGCCTGCACGGCACCGCGGCTGGTTCCGAGCACGAATCCGATGAGAAGCTCTGCGTCGACTGCCGGAGACGGCACCCCGGCGCTCGCCAGAACACTCGTTGCGCGCTCGAGCACCGCAGAGACAGCCGAGGGATTGGTGCTCATTGCCTACTCGGTGGCGAGATCGGCCAGCTGCGCCTCTTCGTCAGAGGTGATGCACGACTCGATCACCGGGTCGAGGGCGCCGTTCATCACCGCGTCGAGGTTGTACGCCTTGTAGCCGGTGCGGTGATCCGCGATGCGGTTCTCCGGGAAGTTGTAGGTGCGGATGCGCTCTGAGCGGTCCATCGTGCGGATCTGGCTCTTGCGGAAGACGCTCGCCTCGGCGTCGGCCTCCTCCTGGTACCGGGCGAGGATGCGGGCACGCAGCACGCGCATGCCGGCTTCGCGGTTCTGCAGCTGCGACTTCTCGTTCTGCATTGCCACGACGATGCCCGTCGGGAGGTGGGTGATGCGCACTGCGGAGTCGGTCGTGTTGACCGACTGGCCGCCTGGTCCGCTCGAGCGGTACACATCGATCTTGAGGTCGTTCTGGTTGATCTCGACCTCTTCTGGCTCATCGACCTCAGGGAAGACGAGCACACCGGCCGCCGAGGTGTGGATGCGCCCCTGCGACTCGGTCGCCGGCACCCGCTGCACGCGGTGCACGCCACCCTCGTACTTGAGGTGCGCCCACACGCCCTGGGCGGGGTCGGTCGAGTTGCCCTTGATGGCGACCTGGACATCCTTGTAGCCACCCAGATCGCTCTGGGTCTGCTCGAGGATCTCGGTCTTCCACTTCTTCGACTCCGCGTAGTGCAGGTACATACGCAGTAGGTCGGCGGCGAACAGCGCGGACTCCGCGCCACCCTCGCCCATCTTGATCTCCATGATCACGTCGCGACCGTCGTTGGGGTCGCGCGGAATGAGGAGTCTGCGAAGGACCTCGGCTGAGGCATCCAATTGCTCGGTCAGAACGGGCAGCTCTGCGGCGAACGACTCGTCCTCCGCTGCCATCTCGGTCGCAGCCTCGACGTCATCCGTCAGCTGGCGCCACACGTGATAGGCCGCGACGATGCGCCCGAGCTCTGCATACCGGCGGTTGATCCGCTTGGAGCGGGCCGGATCGGAATGCAGGTCGGGGTCGGAGAGCTGCTTCTCGAGGTCGGCGTGCTCCTCAAGGAGACCCTGCACTGACTCGAACATGCTTAGTCTTCCTTGGTGCCGCTCGCTCCGGGGAGCGACTTCTGGATCTGCATGAGGAACTCGACGTTCGACTGCGTCTCCTTGAGCTTGCCGAGAACCGTCTCGGTCGCCTGCTGGGTGTCGAGCCCGGCGAGGGCGCGGCGCAGCTTCCAGGTGACCTTGACCTCTTCAGCCCCGAGCAGCATCTCCTCGCGGCGCGTGCCGGAGGCGTTGACGTCGACCGCAGGGAAGATGCGCTTGTCGGCCAGCTGGCGCGAAAGGCGGAGCTCCATGTTGCCGGTGCCCTTGAACTCCTCGAAGATGACCTCGTCCATCTTGGAGCCGGTCTCGACGAGCGCGGTCGCGATGATGGTCAGCGAGCCGCCCTCCTCGATGTTGCGCGCGGCGCCGAAGAAGCGCTTCGGCGGGTAGAGCGCCGACGAGTCGACGCCACCGGAGAGGATGCGACCGGATGCGGGAGCCGCGAGGTTGTATGCGCGGCCGAGGCGGGTGATCGAGTCGAGCAGCACGACGACGTCGTGGCCGAGCTCGACGAGGCGCTTCGCGCGCTCGATGGCGAGCTCTGCGACCGTCGTGTGGTCTTCAGCCGGGCGGTCGAAGGTCGAGGCGATGACCTCGCCCTTGACCGTGCGCTGCATGTCGGTGACCTCTTCTGGCCGCTCGTCGACGAGCACGACCATGAGGTGAACCTCTGGGTTGTTCTTGGCGATCGCGTTGGCGATGGCCTGCAGAACGAGGGTCTTGCCCGCCTTGGGCGGCGAGACGATGAGGCCTCGCTGGCCCTTGCCGATCGGCGACACGAGGTCGATGATGCGGGTCGAGAGCTTCTGCGACTCCGTCTCGAGGCGAAGGCGCTCGGTCGGGTACAGCGGGGTCAGCTTGCCGAACTCGACACGGTTGGCCGCCTCCTCAACGGGCAGGCCGTTGATCGAGTCGACGCGAACGATCGCGTTGTACTTCTGGCGGCCCTGGTTGCTGTCGCCCTCCCGCGGCTGGCGGATCGAGCCGACGACGGCGTCGCCCTTGCGCAGGTTGTACTTCTTGACCTGGCCGAGCGAGACGTAGACGTCGTTGTTGCCCGGGAGGTAGCCCGACGTGCGCACGAAGGCGTAGTTGTCGAGAACGTCGAGGATGCCGGCGACCGGGATGAGCACGTCATCCTCGGTGATCTCCGGCTCGAAGTCGTCGCCAACCGGACCACGGCCGCGCTTGCGGTCGCGGTAGCGGTTGCGACCACTGCGGTCGTCGTCGTCGCCGAGCTGGTCGCGCTGGGAATCGCGCTGCGGTCCGTTGTTGTTCTGCGGCTGCTGCTGGCGGCCGTTGTTCTGCTGGCGCTGCTCGCCCTGCTGCCCGCCCTGGCGCTCGTTGCGGTTGCGGTTGCGGTTGCGGCTTCTGCCCTGGCCCTCGCGCTGCTCTCCATCGGAGTCGCCGGACTCGTCGGCGCCCGACTGCCCCTCGCGCGCGGCAAGAGCGCCGTCGAGCAGCTGCTCGACGTCGGGAGCGGTAGCGGCTACTGCATCGGTTGCGGAGTCTGCTGCGGCGGCAGGCTTGGTGGCGCGCCGGCTGCGGGTCTCGCGCTTGGCCGGGGCCTGGTCGGCCTGGTCGGCCGGTGCCGTCTCGACGCCGGTCTCGCCCTGCGAGACGTGCGAGCGAGCCGACTTCGGCGCCGACTCGTCGGAGCGGGTCTCGACGTCGGGGGCCTCGCTCACGGCGGGCGCTGCGGCGGCGGCGGCATCCGTAGCGGCGCGAGCCTCCGCGTCGACCATCGTGGCGCGGCGCGGCGCGCGCTTCTTGGGAGGCTCAGTCGCCTCTACTGCTGCGGGGGCGACATCGGTCGATGCGGCCTGGTTCTCGTTGATCGCGTCCACGAGTTCTCCTTTGCGAAGTTTCGAAGCACCGCTGATACCGAGAGCGCTCGCGAGTTGCTGCAGCTCAGAGAGCTTGAGCGAACTCGGGTTCGTGCGGACGTCGATATCAGACACTGCTGGGGTTCCTTTCCCCTGCCCGGATGCGGATCGATCCGGTGGAGGAGAGCTAAATCGCTGCTGCGGGTGCCAACGGCACCGCTGTAACTGCATCAGCGAGGGTGAGATGCAACCCGGGAAGTTGTGGCTAGGCCAGGCCTTCTACCGGGTGCACTGTCACTGTAGCACCTTTGAAATCCACGGCTGGCATGAGCGCCTGCCACGGTGTGGCGGTCGTCGCGGCGATGAGCGCGGCCGCGTGCAGTCGCTCTGCGGGGTCGCTCGCCAGCACGAGCACCGAGGGTCCGGCGCCAGAGACGACGGCCGCGAGACCCTCGGCGCGCAAGACGCGGATCAGGCTGTCGGTCTCGACCATGGCGCTTGCGCGGTAGTTCTGGTGCAGGCGGTCCTCGGTGGCGGCAAGCAGCAGCTCCGGGCTCTGGATGAGCGCGGCGATGAGAAGCGCAGACCGCGAGACGTTGAAGATCGCGTCCTCGTGGGGCACCGATTCCGGCTGCAGGCTGCGGGCGTGGGCCGTCGACATGGTGGCCTCCGGCACCGCGACGAGCGGAGAGACGCCGCGGTGCACGATGAGCTTCTTGTGCCGAGGACCGGTCGGAGTAGTCCAGGCGATGGTGAGGCCGCCGAAGAGGGCGGGTGCAACGTTGTCTGGGTGGCCCTCGAGCTCGGTCGCGAGCCTCAGCAGGGCATCCGCGTCGATGTCGACGATGCCGTCGAGCAGCCCCTTGGCCGCCATGATGCCGGACACGATCGCCGCACCAGACGAGCCGAGGCCGCGACCGTGGGGAATGACGTTGTGCGCAACGAGGTCGAGCCCTGGCATCGGCTCGTTGAAGGCCTGGAAGACGTGCGCGATAGAGCGGACGACGAGGTTGGTCTCATCGGTCTCGACCGTGCCTTCGCCGACGCCGTGCACCTCGACGGTGGCACCCGGCTGCGTGCGAACCCGCACCTCTAGCTCGTCGTAGAGCGCGAGCGCAAGGCCGAGCGTGTCGAGCCCGGGGCCGAGGTTCGCCGTGGTGGCGGGAACCTTGACCGTGACACTGCGGCCGAGCAGGCCGGTCATGTGCGGACGAGGCCGAGCACGCTCGCAACCTCCGCCGTGTCGACCGGCACGATCGTCGGTGCGACGTCGGAGCCATCGGCGGTGCGGAGAGCCCAGCTCGGATCTTTGAGACCGTGGCCGGTCACTGTGAGAACGACCGTGGAGCCGCGCGGGATCTGTCCGGCGTCGGCGCGCTCGAGGAGGCCGGCGACACTGATCGCCGATGCCGGCTCGACGAAGATGCCGACCTCGGCAGAGAGGATGCGGTGCGCCTCGAGGATCTTCTCATCGCTGATCGCGCCGAAGTAGCCGTTGCTCGTCTCGCGCGCGGCGATGGCAAGCTCCCATGAGGCAGGGTTGCCGATGCGGATGGCGCTCGCGATGGTCTCCGGGTTCTTGACGATCTTGCCATCGACGATCGGCGCGCTGCCCGATGCCTGGAAGCCGAACATGCGCGGCAGCTTGGTCGACTCGTTGCGGGCCAGCTCCTCGCTGTAGCCGCGGAAGTAGGCGGTGTAGTTGCCGGCGTTGCCGACCGGTACTAGGTGGAAGTCTGGTGCGTCGCCGAGAACCTCGACGACCTCGAAGGCCGCCGTCTTCTGGCCCTCGATGCGGTCGTTGTTGACCGAGTTGACGAGGTGCACCGGGTAGTTCGCCGCGAGGTCGCGGGCGATGTCGAGGCAGTCGTCGAAGTTGCCCTGCACCTGCAGCAGCTGGGCGTTGTGGGCGATCGCCTGCGCGAGCTTGCCCATGGCGATCTTGCCCTCCGGCACGAGCACGGCGGCCGTGATGCCGGCGTGGGTGGCGTAGGCGGCGGCGCTCGCCGAGGTGTTGCCCGTCGATGCGCAGATGACGGCCTTCGCCCCGGCCTCGACGGCCTTGGACACCGCCATCGTCATGCCGCGGTCTTTGAAGGAGCCCGTTGGGTTCATGCCCTCGAACTTGACCCAGACCGTCGCTCCGGTGCGGCGCGACAGCGCGTCTGCGGCGATGAGCGGCGTTCCACCCTCACCGAGCGTGATGATCGGGGTCGCGTCGGTGACGTCGAGACGATCACGGTATTCGTGGAGAACTCCACGCCACTGGTGCGCCATAGGTTTCTACAGACCTTCAACTCGGAGGACGGATACGACAGAACTCACGACGGCATTGTCCGTCAGCGCCTCGACAGTGGCGGCAAGAGCGGACTCCGTGGCGGAGTGGGTTCCAATGACAAGGCTAGCGGTGGGCGAGGCGGCCCCTTCACCGCTGGCTACCGATTGCGCAACGTTCTCGACAGAGACGCCGTGCTCGCTGAACAGGGTCGCGATCGCGGCGAGAACCCCGGGCTCGTCGACCACGGTGAGCGTGATCTGGTAGCGGGTGGTCACGCTCGACATGGGCAGGATCGGAAGGTTGGCGTTGTTCGACTCCGCGACACCAGGACCGCCGACGACGTGACGGCGCGCTGCAGAGACCAGATCGCCGAGCACCGCCGACGCGGTCTCCTTGCCACCGGCACCCGCGCCGTAGAACATGAGCGAGCCGGCCGCCTCCGCCTCGACGAACACCGCGTTCTTCGCCTCGTGCACGGCGGCGAGCGGGTGGCCGAGCGGCACGAGAGCAGGATGCACGCGCGTGCTCACGCCGAAACCACCGGTCGGGATGGCGATGCGCTCGCACACCGCGAGCAGCTTGACCACATAGCCCGCCGCGCGTGCCGCCTTCACCTGCTCAAGCGTGACGCCCGTGATCCCCTGGCGGTAGACCGACTCCAGCGGCACGGAGGTGTGGAAGGCGAGGCTTGCGAGGATCGCAGCCTTCTGCGCTGCGTCGTAGGCCTCGATGTCGGCCGTCGGGTCGGCCTCGGCGTAGCCGAGCGCCGTCGCCTTGGCGAGGGCGTCCTCGAGCGAGGAGCCCTCGGTGTCCATAAGGTCGAGGATGTAGTTGGTCGTTCCGTTGACGATGCCGAGGATGCGCGTGACCTGGTCACCCGCAAGGCTGTCGCGCAGCGGGCGGATGATGGGGATGGCTCCGCCCACAGCGGCCTCGTAGTAGAGCTGGGCTCCAACCTGCTCAGCGGCCTCGAAGAGCTCGGTGCCGTGGGTGGCGAGGAGCGCCTTGTTGCCGGTGATGACATCCGCGCCGCTGTTGAGTGCGAGCAGCACAAGGGATCGGGCCGGCTCGATGCCGCCGATGAGCTCGATGACGATGTCGGCACCCAGGATCAGCGCTTCTGCGTCGGTGGTCAGCAGCTCCTTCGGGATGCTCGGCGTGCGCTCCGCGTCGAGATCGCGCACCGCCACGCCGACGAGCTCCAGACCCGCTCCGGCGCGGCTGGCGAGCTCGTCGCCGTGCTCGAGCAGGAGCGATGCGACGTTGGCGCCGACGCTGCCGCCGCCGAGAAGGGCGACTTTGAGGTTGCGGTACTCGATCATCTAGTTCACTCCCGTGTCTCTGGCCAGAAGGTCGGCCTCGGTCTCACCGCGCACGAGGACGCGGGCCTTGCCATCGCGAACGGCCACCACGGGTGGTCGAGCGAGGTAGTTGTAGTTGCTCGCGAGCGACCAGCAGTACGCGCCCGTTGCGGGAACCGCAATAAGGTCACCGGGCTCGACGTCGCCAGGAAGGTACTCCGCATGCACGACGATGTCGCCGCTCTCGCAGTGCTTGCCGGCGACGCGCACGAGGATCGGGTCGGCGCTCGAGGTGCGGTTCGCGATTCGCGCAGAGTAGTCGGCTGCATAGAGCGCGGGGCGCACGTTGTCGCTCATGCCGCCGTCGACGCTCACGTAGGTGCGCACCGAGCTTCCGTCCACGAGCACCGGCTTGACGGTGCCGACGGTGTAGAGCGTCGAGGTCGACGGGCCGATGACGGCGCGACCAGGCTCGACCGCGACGACAGGTACCGCAATGCCGAGCTCGGCGGCCCGCTCGGCAACGATGTCGGCGAGACGGTGGGCGAGCTCTGCGACCGGGAGGGCGTCATCCGCGCTGGTGTAGGCGATACCGAAGCCGCCGCCGAGGTTGAGCTCGGGAACCGGCCCTCCGGCGAGCAGCTCTGCGTGAAGGGCGAAGAGGCGGCGGGCGGACTCGGCGAAGCCCTCAGACTCGAAGATCTGCGAGCCGATGTGGCAGTGAAGGCCGAGGAAGGCCAGCGAGTCGTGGCCGCGGATCGCCGCGACGGCAGCGGGAGCATCGGCGAGCGTGATGCCGAACTTCTGGTCCTCCCGCGCGGTGGCGAGGTACTCGTGGGTCGAGGCGTGAACGCCGCTGTTGACCCGCAGGCGAACCGGCTGAACCCTGCCGTGCCTTCTGGCGGCCTCGGCGACGCGCTCGATCTCGATGAGGCTGTCGATCACGATCGCGCCAATGCCGACCCCGACCGCTCGGTCGATCTCGACGACGCTCTTGTTGTTGCCGTGCAGTCCGAGGCGGGCGGGGTCGGCTCCGGCGGCGAGCGCGACTGCCAGCTCTCCCCCGCTGCAGACGTCGATATTGAGCCCGGCCTCGATCATCCATGCCGCGACCTGCATAGACAGGAATGCCTTGCCCGCGTAGTAGACCTTCGCGCTGCTGCCGACGCGCGTGAACTCGGTGTCGAACGCGGTGCGGATCTCGAGCGCGCGAGCGCGCACATCGGCCTCGTCGAGCACGAACAGCGGTGTGCCGAACTCGGCGACAAGGGCGGAGGCCGCGACACCAGCCACCTCGAGCTCGCCCGTCGCCGAACGCGCGCTCGAGCGCGACCACACGGCGGGATCGAGCGTGTTGGCGTCGACGGGATGCTCTAGCCACGACGGGGCGAGCGGGTTGACTGTCACGGGGACCCCTGAAGATCGGTTGCTGGTGGGGCGAGCGAACCCGCGAGGGTCGGCCAAGCCCTTGCAATAGTACCGGTGCGAGGCACCCCCCGAAGTGATGCCCCTGCAAGACGGGGCTACTGCCGAGGACGCACCGCGGGCAGCATTGACGAATCGCAGCCTCCAACGACAGGACGAGTCCCATGACGCGCGAACAGGGCAACGCAGCCCACGAAGGTGGATTCACCCTGATCGAGCTGCTCATCGTGACTCTCGTCATCGGTCTGCTGTCGGCGATCGCCGTACCCATCTTCATGAGCCAGCACGAACGGGCGACCGACGCGTCGACGATCAACGACCTCACCAACGCCAAGCTCTCTCTCGTGGCATACGCCGTCGAGCACGACGGGACCTACACCTCCGACACCGAGGCGCTCCGGCAGTATGGCTTCGAGACGAGCGATGGCGTCGAGTTCTCCGACATCATCATCATTCTCGACAGCGAGGACTTCTGCATCGAGGCGGCCGCCCGCACCGGCACGTGGTTCAGCGTGACAGAGGCGGCCGGCGTCACGAGGGCCGCCTGCGCCTAGTCGCAGCTGCCGAGTGTCGCGAGCGACGTCTCGTCGAAGAGGGCAGTGGTCGCCCCGATCGTGACGACGAGCGTGCTGTCGCGAACCGATACCTCGTCGACGGCGAAGGAGGCGGGAAGCCACGTTGCCACGCACAGCGACCTCGTCTGCAGCAGGTTCTCTGCCGGCCGGCCGAAGGTGTCGATGAGCGACTCCGCGCTCGATCGTGTGCCCCCGAGCTCGACACTCGTGGGCGTGAAGCCGATCTGACCACCGTCGGCAAACGGCTCGACGCCCAAGCCGACGGTGAAGGGAATGCCGAAGATCGACAGCTCTGTGCCCACCCTGATCTCACCGTCGACGAGGCGCACGGAGTCGATCGCCGTGTCGCTGAACGTGCGGGCGATCGACTGGATGCCGTCTTCACCGACCCGGAACTCGATCTGCACCCGGTCAACGGGCTTCGACGTATCGATCGGAACACCCTCTGCGCGAAGGCTGACGCCTCCCGTGAGGTCGCCGATGGTGACGGTCTCGACATCGACGCCGATCTCGTCGAGCGACCCGGTCACGACCTGGGCGATCACCGACGTGCCCCCGATCTCGACCGCTACCGGGTCGGTGCTCTCGAGGCTGAGCACCGTGCGCACCTTCTCTGCCACGTAGTCGGCGACCTGCTGCCGCGCCCATGCGTCGAGCGCGATGTAGCCGACAACGAGAACCGCAACGGTCACAAGGATGGCGATGACGGCCTTCAGCCCGCGACGCCGCGGGCGGGAGGCGGCAGTCACGACGACGGTCTCGCTCACGCGCAGTCGCCCTTGGTGGCGAGGCCGCCGCCGGTGATCGGCACCGTGGTGCCGTGGAGTCCGAGCACGAGTGTGTCTCCCGCGACAGTCACGTCGTCGAGCGCGAGTGCCGCCGGGAGGAATTCCGCTACGCAGAGCGAGCGGGGGGTTGCCGCCGCGGCGGCCCCCGGACCGTAGCTTCCTGCCTGGGCGGCCACGACATCCACCGGCGCGTTGTTGACCGTCATGGCCGAGACGGCGAACGCGACGATGCCCTCGCCCGCCGACGGCACGAGCGTGACAGTCGCCGGCAGCTCTTGGCCGAAGGCCGCCGTCGTGGTGGTGAGAACGAGGGCACCGTCGACGAGGTCGACGCTCGCCACCGGCGCGTCGGTCAGGCCTGCGCTGAGGGCGAGCAGGGCATCCTCGTCAAGAGCGACCGTTGCCGACAGCGTCGCAATCGAGCCGCCGAGGTCGAACGGAATGCCGGTTGCCAGCAGCACGACGTCGGCAGAAGCTGCCCCGACCGGCACACTGTCTGCGGTGATCCGCACCCCGTCGAGACCGCCGCCGACCACCTGAGAGATGAGTGTTCCGGAACCGAGATCCACCTCGACCCCGTCCTCTGCCTCCGCGCCGAGCGCACTGCCGACCTGGTCTTTGAGGACTCCGGTGAGGAAGTCGCGCCCGAGGCTCTCTCCGATGACGAGCGTCGCCACGACGAGGGAGAGGAAGACGAGTAGGGCAATGGTCATTCCAACCCACCGCCGCTTCGGACGGATCTTCGGCTCATCCCAGGTCATAGCCCCATCCTCGCAGGGGTTGGCCGAAACGCGGCCTACATCTTCTCTGGAGCGCCAACCCCGAGAAGAGTGAGGGCGTTGCGCAGCACCTGTCCCGTTGCGTCGTTCAGCCACAGCCGTGTGCCGTGCACGTCTCCCACCGGCTCGTCGCCGATTGGCGTTACGCGGCAGTTGTCGTACCAGCGGTGGTAGGCGCCCGCCACCTCCTCCGCGTACCGGGCGATGCGGTGCGGCTCGCGCAGCTCTGCCGCCTGGCGAACGATGCGCGGCAGCTCGGCGAGGATGCCGAGCAGCGCGCTCTCCGTCTCGTGCGTCAGCAGGCTCGCGTCGAACGCGTCACGCGTCACCCCGGCCGCCGCGGCGTTGCGGGCGACGGAGTTGGTGCGGGCGTGGGCGTACTGCACGTAGAACACGGAGGTTTCGTTGGTCTTGCTGCCGAGGAGATCGAGGTCGATGTCGAGCTGCGAGTCGGCAGAGCTGCGCACGAGGGCGTAACGACCGGCGTCGACGCCGACGGCATCCACGAGGTCCTCCAGCGTCACGACGGTGCCGGCCCGCTTGCTCATGCGCACTGGTTCGCCGTCTTTGAGCAGGTTGACCAGCTGCCCGATGAGGATCTCGAGGTTGTAGTAGGGCTTGTCGCCGAACGCCGCGACCATCGCCATGAGGCGGCCGACGTAGCCGTGATGGTCGGCGCCGAGCAGGATGAGGTTGCGCTCGAACCCGCGCTCTCGCTTGTTCAGGTAGTAGGCGAGGTCACCGGCGATGTACGCGGCCTCGCCGTCGCTCTTGATGACGACCCGGTCGCGGTCGTCGCCGAATGTCGTCGTGCGCAGCCAGATTGCTCCGTCGGCCTCGAAGATGTGGCCGAGCTCGCGCAAGCGCTCGATGGCACGCTCGACTGCCTTCGTGTCGTAGAGGTCGTTCTCGTGGAAGTACACGTCGAAGTCGACACCGAACTCGTGGAGGCTTGCCCGGATGTCGCCGAACATGAGGCCGACACCGACCGACCGGAACGCCTCCTGCAGCTCTGCCGGCGAGAGGGAGTCGAGGTCGCCGGGGTAGTCGGCCATGACCCGCGCCGTGATGTCGGAGATGTACTCTCCGCCGTATCCATCCTCCGGAGCGGGTGCGCCGTGGAAGCTCGCGACCAGGCTGCGGGCAAACCGGTCGATCTGCGCGCCGTGGTCGTTGAAGTAGTACTCGCGGGTGACGATTCCACCCTCTGCGGTGAAGATGCGAGCGAGGCTGTCGCCAACCGCCGCCCAGCGAACGCCACCGATATGGATCGGGCCGGTCGGGTTGGCGGAGACGAACTCGAGGTTGATCGTGACCCCGGCGTAGAGATCTCCGGTGCCGTAGTCGGAGCCAGCCTCGACGATCGCCTTGGCAAGAGCACCGGCTGCTGCGGCATCCAGTCGGATGTTGATGAAGCCGGGGCCCGCAACCTCGACTCCCGCGATGCCGTCGAGCGCGCCGAGGCGCACGGCGATCTCGGTGGCGAGTTCGCGCGGATTGGCGCCGATGCCCTTGGCGAGCTTCATGGCGGCGTTGGATGCCCAGTCGCCGTGCTCGCGGTTCTTCGGCCGCTCCAGCACGATGTCGCCGAGCTCGATGTCGGCGCTCGCGCCACGAGACGACACGACATCGCGGACGATCTCAAGCAGGGCGGCAGAAAGGCTTGCGGGATTCACGGTGCCCAAGCCTATCGCCGCCTGTCGAACCGCCCGTCATGGCGTGCACGGGGACAATGGAGGGATGCGCTCTCCACTCGCCACCGTCCTCGCAGCCGCTATCGTGCTCGCCATCGCCGGATGCACCCCTCAGGCCGAGCCGACACCGCAGCCGACTGCCAGCGCCTCGACCAGTGCGAGCCCATCGGCGGAGCCGAGCACGGAGCCGACCGCTGCTGGCCCGTTGCCGGTTCCGTCGTGTGAGGAACTGGTGTCGGCGGAGGAGATGTACGAGTACAACAGCAACGTTGCGGTCAGCCCCGGCTACTCGCCCCCAGCCGGAAGTCTCCTGGCACGGGTTGCAGCGACCGGCATCGCGTGCGGGTGGGTCAATCTCTCGAGCAACGAGGTCATCTCCCTCGCGGTCGGGGCGCCCGACGAGGCAGCGATTGCCGGCTTCGACGCGGAGTTCAGCGCGTGGACTCCGGTCGAGTGGAACGGCGCGAGTGGCTACTTCGGCGCGAGTGACGGCGTGGCCACCGCTGCAGCGATCGTCGACGGATACGTCGTGGTGAGCAGTTCGACGGTATACGTCGAGGCCGCGGATGCCGCTGCGATCGTCGACGCCGCACTGGCGTCGCTCTAGGAACTCGACGCCGCACTGGCGTCGCTCTAGGAAATCGCCGCCGCAGCGCCGCTGTGGCTAGCCGAGCTGGATCAGCTGCTGGCCGTCGTCGGTCGGCAGCGAGTCGACGATGGCGAGCACCTCGAGCCGATTGAGGATGAGGTCGGCCCTGTGGTTGGTGAGGAACGCGATATCGGCGGCATCGCGTCCCGTTGAGATGCGGAGCATGCTCTGGCGCGGAGCGAGTCGGGTGGCGTCGACGACCCACCATTGCCCGTCGATGTTTGCCTCTGCGACCGCGTGGAAGTCCATGGGGCTCAGCCCAGGCGCGTAGACGGCGACCATGCGCGCCGGCACGTCGAGGGCGCGCAGGAGGGCAATGACGAGATGGGCGTAGTCCCGGCAGACCCCGCGGCGGGCCATGAGGGTGCGAGCTGCGCCATCGGTGACGAGGCTGGAACCCGGCACGTAGGCGAGGCGCTCCCAGACCCACAGGGTCACTGCGGTCAGCAGTTCGTGTCCGCTGAGGCCGGCGAACTCGTAGCGCGCTGTCGGCAGCAGGCTGTCCGACTCGCAGTAGCGGCTCGGCCGAAGGTAGATGATCGGGTCGAGTTCGTCAGCCGGTGCCGCCTCGGCTCTGCCCTCGACGGTGGCAGAGTACTCGACCACCATGCGGCCGGGGCCAGCAGCGAACTCGTGCAGCCGCGAGCCGTGGCGGTCGACGAGCTCGCGGGCGTCGAAGCTCGTGCCGTCGATGAGGAACGACATGCTCTCTGCGAGGAACGTCGACTCCGCGGCGACCGCCATGCTGAAGACGAGATCGCTCTCGCCGCGCAGCTCGAGTTCCATACGGGTCGACACGGTGCGCTGCATCCATCGATCATGTCACGTGCCGCGGGCGAGGCGTCGCCGGTCTGCTGCTAGCCTTGAATCGAACCTGGCCCCCTTAGCTCAGGGGATAGAGCACTGCCCTCCGGAGGCAGGGGCGGCAGTTCGAATCTGCCAGGGGGCACCGCTACCGCGCTAGCAGCGCATCCAGTCCGACGGCCATGGCCGCCGCGAGACGGAAGTCGAGTCGGGTGTCTGGCACCGTCACCGAGTACTGGTCGCGCAGGGCGAATTTCTTCTCGCTCGACATGACGACGGCCCCCGTCGCCTTGTCGGTGAAGTCGAAGTGGAAGACGAACGGGATGTCGTTCCAGAGACGACGCAGGATTCCGACCAGCTCGTTGCGCTCCTGACCGTACGCGTCGATGCCAGGGCCGCCGAGGTGGAAGCTCGACCGCAGCAGGCTCGCCTTGAAGTCCTTCTGGAAGAAGCCAATGGGCGTTCCCGCGGCGTCGAAGACGTCGTAGACGGCGGCGAGCTCCATGATGTTGCGGGCCTTGAACGAGAAGACCGGTGTGGTGCGGGCCTCATCGGAGTAGAAGGTGACCTGTTCCTTGAACGCCATTCGCTTCTGCTGCGCGACAGCGACAACCGCTCCTGCCGTTCCGTCGGGGTTGGCCCCGCGGATCTCGTACCGGTTCACCATGAGGGTGAGCTTCTGCTTGACGAAGAACCGGGGAAGGTGGTGCACGCCATCGGCGGGGGCTGAGGGCTGCGGGGACTGGATGGAGTCGGTCATGACTGGAGTCTAGGGAATGTCATGTCCTCGTGCGGCCGCCGCTAGAATCCGACAATGGCGAGAACGGCTGCACTAGGCACCGTTCTCCGCGACGCGATCGAGCTTCGGCCGAACGACGCGGTCTCGTACTGCGACGACAGGCTTGCCACCACCGGCGACCCGTGGCTTCATTCCCTCCGCTCGTTCGCCGCCTTCTTCGCGCAGGACTTCTCGTCGGCAACCACCAGCGCCGCCATGGCTCGCCAGACGGCAGCGGATGACGAGTCGGCCGTCTTCTCCCTCGTCGCCACCGCCTTGGCGAGCGCGGGCGCCGACCCGCACTATGACGGCGACCCTCACCTCGACGCCATCGCGGCACTCCCCCGGCTCGTCAGCGCCCCGCGCGACCGCCGCGCGTTCATCGAGTACCTGCTCGCCGAGGCGAGCCTCGGGTGCGGCCGCCTCGACCTCGCGACGCGCGTCGTGGCAGAGAGCATCGCGCTGCCTGCTGACTTCCTCGCGGATGGCGGTGCACCGCATCCGTACCTGGCAGTGATGAGGGTGATGCACGCCCGCCTGCTCGGGTTTCAGGGTCGGGTGACCGACGCCCTCAGCGTCATCTCTGGCATTGCCACAACCCCGGGAAGCGCCGGCGACATGCTGGTGAGCGCGACGACGTGCCTGCTGCAGGGCAACAATGCGAAGCGCCAGGTTGTGCGTGCACTCGCCGACAGGCTGGAGCGTGAGGTCGGAGAGCCGAACGACTACATCTCCGCTGGGTGCTACCTGCTCGTCGCGTTCGGCCTTGTCGCGACGCCCGATGTCGACCGTGCGGCGGCTTTCGTGCTCAGGGCAGGGCACACGGCCAGTCTCGACGGACTCACCATCATCGACAGGGCACTCGGGCTGGAGATGCTCACCAGCGCCGCGGTCAGCCAGGGCGACATCGGTGCCGCCCAGGCGTGGCGGCTGCGGGCGCAGCCTATGCTCGACACCCTCGCCGCCTGCTCGACAATCGAGCGGATCAACAGCAGGGTCGCCCTTCTCGAAGGCGACGCGGTCGCCGCAGCCGCGTGGGCTAGGCGGGCCGTCGAGCATGCCACGATCCAGGGCCGGGCCATCGAGGCGGCGGAGGGCGAGATCGTTCTGTCGAGAGCCCGCATCGCGCTGTCGGAGCGCGGGGCCGCGAGCCAGGGGCTCGAGGCGATGGCTGCTCGCGCCGCGTCATCCGGTCATCTCGCCGCCCAGAAGTCTGCTGCACGCGAGCTGCGGGCTATCGGTCGGCGGCTGCGTCCCGTGGCCGGCAGCGGTTGGCAGGGGCTCTCCCCGCGCGAGCGCGATGTCGCACTGCTGATCGCCGAGGGGTTCGGCAACCAGGCGATCGCCAGGGCGCTCCATCTGTCAGAGCACACCGTGCAGGCTCACGTGTCTCGCGTGCTCGCGGCCTTCGGTGCGGCCTCGCGTCTCGCCGTCGTCGCCGCGCTGACACCGCTGCTGCCGCGGGACCCGGATGCCGCACCACCGCCTGCCCTCACGCCGCGTCAGCAGATGGTTGCGGCCCGCATCGCCGCCGGCGGCACGAACGAGGCGATCGCCATCGAGCTCGGCGTGAGTGTGAAAACCGTTGAGAAGCACGTCAGCGAGATCCTGCGCCGCTGGCAGGTCGCCTCCCGCATTGGCATCGCCCGGTTGGCGCTGTCCGTCGCCTGATCGCAGCAGAAAAGAATAGGCAGGAGCCCTACTGCCACCGCGCCGCCACTGACGGATCATTGGCGCATGACTTCCTTCCCGTCGCCCCGCCGCGCCATTACGCTCCTCCTGACCGCTGCCGTCGTGCTCACGGCCGCCGGCTGCTCGAGCTTGCCCAGCACTGTCAGCAATGGCGAAGCCCCGGTAGCGGAGACGGCCACCTCCTCGCAGGTCGGCGCAGGGAAGGGCCCGGCCTGCGAGGACAACACCAGCGGTGTCGAGATCTTCGCCGGCGAGGGGGTCACGAACGCTCCAGAGCCCGGACAGGTCTGGGGCGACGGCTCAGAGCTCGCCTTCGACTACGCCGACTTCGTTCCCGGCGCGACTCTCGGCTATGAGATCGGCTATGTGCAGGAAAACGGCTCGGTCAGCCCCGTGACGGGCGGGTTCTTCGCCGAGCCGTCGGGAACGACGTTTGCGTCGAGCGATCTGTACTTCGACAGCACATCGGAGGGCTATTTCGGCATCGTCTCCGTGACGATGACGAGCAACGTCGAATTCGACGGAGAGAACTACACGTCAGACAGCACCGACGTGGCGAACTTCTGCGTGCTGCTCGCCACGAGCGAGTAGCACGCGGGTCGTCAGGACCTAGCGGTCTTTCGGCTTCGCCTTCTTCTCGGCGCGCTTCTCCTTGAGAGACTTCGAGGCGGCCGTCTTCGGGCTGGACTTCTTGGGGGACTTGTCAGCCATGCGATTCTCCTATCCGTCGATGCGCTTGAGAACGTGCACCGGAAGGGCAATGGAAGCGGCTACCGCGAGGATGCCACCCACGAACATGACGCCCTCGTACCCGACCGCGTAGAAGGAGTAGGCGAACAGTGCCAGGCCTCCGACGAAGAGCGCGATGGCGATGAGGAAGGCGAAGACGTTCATGACCTCATTGTAGGGGCGGTCATACGATGAGGCCGTGCCACTCTCCGTACTGATCGCCCCCGACTCGTTCAAAGGCAGCATCAGCGCACAGGATGCCGCCACGGCGATCGCGCGCGGCTGGTCGGCCCAGCGCCCCGACGACGCACTCGCGCTGCTGCCGCAGGCCGACGGCGGCGAGGGCACCCTCGACGCCGTCGAGGCCGCCGTCGCCGGAGCACGGCGGCAGTGGGTGCACGGTGTCACCGGCCCCGACGGAGCCGAGGTCGATGCCTCCTGGCTGTCGCTGCCCGACGGCACCGCCGTCGTCGAGCTCGCGCAGTCCAGCGGGCTCCCGCTCATGCGGGTGCCCGATCCGCTCGGCGCCACGACGCGGGGTCTCGGCGAGGTGATCCGCGCTGCACTCGAAACGTCGCCGCGCCGCCTGCTCGTCGGGCTCGGCGGCTCCGCCTCCACCGACGGCGGGGCCGGGGTGCTCGAGGTCGTTGCCAACGTCGACGTCGACGTCGTGCTGCTCACCGATGTGACCTCTCCCCTCCTCGGCCCCGACGGTGCCGCCGCGGTGTACGGGCCGCAGAAGGGTGCGTCGCCAGAGCAGGTCGCGCAGCTCGAACGCCGACTGGCACTGCTCGCGGAGCGGCTCGGCGGCGACCCCGACGCCGCGGGTGCCGGCGCGGCGGGCGGCACCGCCTACGGGCTGGCGGCGGCGTGGGGTGCTGTCATCGCATCCGGGGCCGACTACGTCGCAGACCTCACCGGCCTCGACGCCAGGATCGCGGGCGCGGATGCCGTGATCACCGGCGAGGGCTGCTTCGACGACCAGTCGACGGCAGGCAAGACCGTCGGCCGGGTGCTGTCGCGGGCGGCGCTGCACGACGGCGGCGTCGCCCTCATCGCCGGAGAGGTGCGCGCACCCGCTGCAGCCCGCGCGATCACGCTGGTCGAGCTGGCCGGGTCGCGCGAGGCGGCGATGGCCGAGCCAGCGCGATGGCTGGAAACGGCGGGAGGCCTGCTGGCTCAGTCCGTCGAGCTGTGGGCCTCGAGGAACTCGTAGAGCTCCTGGTCGTCCACCCCGGGAAAGGTGCCGGAGGGCAGCGGCGACAGGATGTGGGCATGCAGCTTGGCACTCGACCAGGCACGGCCTGACCACTGGGCGCTGAGGGCGGCATCCGGTCGCTTGCAGCATGACTCGTCGGGGCACCGAGACGCCGTGCGGTTGCTTGTCTCCCGCCCCCGGAACCAGGTGGAGTGCACGAACGGCACCCCGACAGTGATCGAGAACTCGTCTTTCTCGCTCGTGCCCGTCTGCGTCGAGTCGAAGAAGGTGCCCTCCGGCGTGTCGGTGTACTGGTAGAACTCCGTGGTGCGGTTGGTGCGGCGGAAGGCCGCGCGCGCGCTCCAGTGCCGGCACACGAGTTGGCCCTCCGTCGAGCCGGTGACGTCGACGGGAAGGCGAAGGCCGTCGTTCTCGTATGCCTTGGAGACGGCACCGTCACCGCCGACGCGGAGGAAGTGCACCCGCATGTCGAGGAACGCCGTGGCGAGGTTGGTGAAGCGAAGGGCCGCGGCCTCGTGGGTAACGCCGAAGGCATCGCGAAAGTCCTCGACGGCGATGTTGCGCTCTGCCTTCGCCGTGAGCAGGAACTCGACCGACTGGGTGCGTGGCATGAGCGCGGCCGCGGCGAAGTAGTTGATCTCGAGCCGCTGCTGGAGGAAGTCGGCGTAGGTAGCCGGCTGCTCGTGGCCAAGCAGCCGGTGCGCCATCGCCTGCAGCGCCATGCCGCGGAGTCCATGACCACCGGGAATCGACGCCGGCGGGAGGTAGATGCGACCGTTCGCGAGATCGGTGACAGATCGGGCGGAGTGCGGGAGGTCGTTGACGTGAACGAGCTCGAAGCCGAGCCGCTCCGCCATGCGGCTCACCTCACGGTGTGTGAGTGCACCAGAGACGTGGCCGACCTCGCGCAGTGTCTGCTCTGCGAGCTCCTCGATCTCCGGAAGGTAGTTGTCGACGGCGCGCATGCGCTGCCGCAGCTCTGTGTTGGCGCGGCGCGCCTCCTCTGGGGTCGCGATCGCCTCTCCGGCCCGGCGGGAGAGCTCGCGATGGAGGCCGACGATCGCCTCGAGCGTCTCGTCTGACATGCCACGGCTCGCGCGAACCACCGGGAGCCCGAGCGAGGCGTAGAGCGAGGCCTGCTGCGCGCGGTCGAGCTCGAGCTCGAGCGCACTGCGCCGGTCGGGCGGTGTCTCATCGAGCAGGTCGCCGACCGCGATGCCGAGGGCGGCGGCGATGTCGTTGAGGAGGCTCAGCCGCGGCTCGCGGCGGCCGTTCTCGATGAGGGAGAGCTGACTGGCAGCCATGCCGACACCGGCCGCGGCGCCGAGTTGGTCGAGGGTCAGGCCCGCCGCGTTTCGGTAGTGACGGATGCGGCGCCCGATGGTGGCGATGTCGGTCATTCTTTTACGATATCAAAAGAAGTGCCCGTATTAACTGCGATTCTTGGTCATCAAGCCTGATTCTCGGCGAAGAATGAAACACGAGCCGATTCTTTCGGCGAGTTCGTTCCCGGCGAGGAGGATCCATGTCGACCATCACGGTGAAGCAGAGCGTCGCGACGACGCCGATCGTCACGAGCGACCGCCTGGCGATGTGGGTGCACGAGATCGCCGCCCTCACGCAGCCGGATGCCGTGGTCTGGTGCACCGGGTCGACGGCAGAGCGCGACGGCCTCCTTCGCGGCCTCGTCGAGGCGGGAACCCTCACCCCGCTCAACCCGGAGCGCCGCCACTACAGCTTCCTCGCCCGCAGCGACCCCGACGACGTCGCGCGCGTCGAAGAGCGCACCTTCATCTGCTGCGACGACGAGCAGGATGCCGGGCCGACCAACAACTGGTGCGATCCCGCCGAGATGCGCAGCACCCTCTCGCGGCTCTTCACCGGCAGCATGCGCGGTCGCACGATGTACGTGATGGCGTTCTCGATGGGCCCGCTCGGATCCCCGTTCTCGCGGATCGGGGTGCAGGTGACCGACTCCCCATACGTCGTCGTCAGCATGGGCACGATGACCCGCATGGGCTCAGAGGTGCTCGAGGGCATCACCGACTACACGCCATGGGTGGCCGCCGTGCACAGCGTCGGCGCTCCCCTACAGGACGGCGCCGACGACGTGCCATGGCCGTGCAACCCGGAGAAGTACATCAGCCACTTCCCGGCAGAGCGGGAGATCTGGTCGTTCGGCTCCGCCTACGGAGGCAACGCCCTGCTTGCAAAGAAGTCGTTTGCCCTCCGCATCGCGTCGTCGATGGCGCGCGAGGAGGGCTGGCTGGCTGAGCACATGCTCCTCGTCAAGGTCACCAGTCCCGAAGGCCGCGCGTTCCATCTCGCGGCAGCCTTTCCCAGTGCGTGCGGCAAGACGAACCTTGCCATGCTCGCACCCTCGCTTCCCGGGTGGACAGTCGAGACGATCGGCGACGATATCGCCTGGCTGCACCGCGGCGACGACGGCCGGCTGCGCGCGATCAACCCGGAGGCTGGCTTCTTCGGAGTGGCCCCTGGCACGAGCACCTCGACGAATGCCACGGCGATCGAGACGCTGTGGGGCAACGCGATCTTCACCAACGTCGCGCTCGACGACGACGGCGACGTGTGGTGGGAGGGGCTGACGAAGAAGGCGCCAGACCACCTTCTCGACTGGCAGGGACGTGACTGGTCGCCCGCGTCATCCAGTCCGGCCGCCCACCCCAACTCCCGTTTCACCGTAGCGGCAGCCCAGTGCCCGTCTATCGCAGACACCTGGCAGGATCCGCACGGCGTCGTCATCGACGCAATCATCTTCGGCGGCCGCCGCGCGAGCAATGTGCCTCTAGTGGTGGAAGCACGCGACTGGGAGCACGGCGTCTACCTCGGCGCCACGATCTCGTCGGAGCGCACGGCGGCCGCCGAGGGCACCATCGGAGAGCTGCGCCGCGACCCCTTCGCGATGGCGCCGTTCTGCGGCTACAACATGGCCGACTACTGGGCGCACTGGCTCGACTTCGGAGTGCGGCTGCGCGCGACGGGTGGCATGCCGCGCATGTTCCAGGTCAACTGGTTCCGCACCAGCGCCGACGGCTCCTACCTCTGGCCGGGATTCGGCGAGAACCTGCGCGTGCTCGAGTGGATACTGGCGAGGGTCGACGGACAGGTGGCTGCCGTCGACAGCCCGCTCGGGCTGCTGCCTCACCCCGGCGAGGTGCGCACGGAGGGGCTCGAGCTCGCCGAGGGAGCGTGGGATGCCCTGTTCGAGATCGACACCGACTCGTGGCTGGCGGAGGCCGCATCCACCCGGCAGTTCCTCGAGGGATTCGGGGATCGGGTGCCGCCGGCCGTGCTGCGCCAGCAGCAGATCCTCGAGGAGCGACTCGCGAGCCACTGACCTCCCCAACGTTCTGCCCTCGCTGTGCGTCTAATAGGGCAAGGGAAAGGGTCGGATGGTGTCAGCGGTCGAGCAGGAGGGGCAGAGCCCCGCGTGGGAGCGCGTGGTGCAGCGGCTCGTCGCCGAGCGCGGCGAAGCACTGACCCGCTACGCGTTCTACGTCTGCGGCAGCCGGGAGGACGCGGCCGACCTCGTGCAGGACGCCCTGGTGAAGACCTTCGGCCGACTGCGCAACGGCTTCACGATCGACAGCGCAGAGGCATACGTGCGCCGCGCCATCCTGAACACCTGGGTCGACCGCGGTCGGCGCACCACGCGCTGGCGCCGCATCGCGCACCTCAACGCCGCCCCCGAGGTCGAGGATGCCGCAACGGCAGAGACGGAATCGCGCCTCGACCTGCATGAGGAGCTGCGCAAGCTGAGCCCACGGGAGCGCGCATGCCTCGTGCTGCGCTACAACGAGGACCTCAAGGTCGACGACATCGCGGCGACCCTCGAGCTCAGCTCTGGGGCAGTCAAGCGCTATCTGAGCGACGGCCTGTCGAAGATGGCCGTCTCGCTCTCCACCGACACCGACGAGGCAGGAAACTGACATGGCATCCGAGCCCTCCAACCTCCGCTACCTGTTCGGCGAGCCGACAGCGCCGACGCCGACCATCGATGTGTCGAGCGTCATCCGCCGCAGCCGTGCCCGCCGCGCACCGCGGCTGCTCGGGGCAGGGGCGTTTGCCGTGCTCACCGTCGGCGCACTCGCCTACGGTGGCTTCGCCGGGCTCGCGGGCTTCGGCAGCGTGACGGCGAGCGACGCGGGCGGCGCCGCGCCGATGACGGAGTCCGACGACGGCGCGACCTCCTCGATGGGGGGCGAGACCGGATTCATGGACGCCAAGTCGAGCGTCGCGGCCGCGGACCTGTTCCGTTGCGGAGAGCCCGTGGTCGAGATTCCGCCAAGCGAGCTCGGCCTGGTGTTGCGCGCGACGGCGCCGGGCGTTGTCGACGCGGGTGCGGCATCCATCGACGCTGCTGTCGTGCTGCGCAACGATGGCTCAGAGCAGGTGATGACGGCCGTGTCGACCGCGCCGGCGTTCGCGCTGACACGCGACGGCATTGTCGTCGCGACGAGCGCACAGCCATCGGGCAGCACCACCGTCGACCTCGAAGCCGGCGAGTCCTACGAGTACGGCACCGCGACCGTGGCCCTCGCGTGCGACGGCACCACACTGGTGCCGGGCGACTACGAGGTGCTCGCGGCGATCGACGCCGAAGCCGCGTCGGGCGGGCCAGTGGTGACCAGCCCGACACGGCTGACGATCAGATAGTCGGGTGAACCCGCACTAGCCGATCTTGCGGTCGTTGAGCAGGTAGAGCGCGCCCGTGATCGCGAAGAGGATCGCGAGGATCAGGGCGAACCACACCGGCAGAGCGAGGCTCGCTGCGATGAACGACAGCGCCCAGATTGCCCCGACAACCGCTGGAACGAACAGGATCCAGCGAGCTGCGCCCTTGGCAACGCCCTTCTTGTAGATGGCCCAGGCCGAGAGCAGCCCGCCGACGATGATGAAGAGCCCGGCGAACACGACGGCGATCGACGGCAGCGCGACAAGCTGGGCGATCGCGAGGATGACCCAACCTGCGGCGAACACGATGAGGGCGATTTTGCCGAGCATGTAGTCACCGACGGCGCCGTTGCCACCGGTCTGCCCGAGCGCGACGATGACGAGCCCAGCCGCGAGGATCAGGAACGCGAGCGCCAGCAGCCACGGCACCGTGCCGACGACGTAGGCGAGAATCCAGAGGACGCCCGCGATGAGAAGAGCGGACCCACCGAAGAGCCGCCAGTTGGCAGTTCGTGCAGTAACACCAGCCATGTAAACCTCCTGTTGCGCGCGGGCCCGTACTGGCCCGCGTCGCGCTCAGTCTGGCAGTAGGGAGGCCGCAGCGGCATCACTGATGCTGCGCATACTCCCGCTCGCTATGATGCGCTCGTTACAATCGCGAGTGGATGCCTGCCCCCGCAGGCGCTCAGCCGGGCTCGCCCCGGCCAACAGGAAGGCATGCGCATGGCCAAGCAATCAATCCTCGGACGAATCGCCCAGCTGGCGAAGGCGAACATCAATGCTCTGCTCGATGCGGCGGAAGACCCCCAGCTCATGCTCGACCAGATGGTGCGCGACTACTCCAACAGCATCGCTGAGGCGGAGAGCGCCGTCGCCCAGACCATCGGCAACCTTCGCCTGGTCGAGCAGGATCACAAGGAAGACATCGAGGCCGCCGCCGACTGGGGTCGCAAGGCCCTCGCGGCAAGCACCAAGGGCGACCAGCTGCGCAGCGCAGGCAACGACGTCGACGCAGACAAGTTCGACAAGCTCGCCAAGATCGCCCTCGGCAAGCAGCTCGCGGCAGAGAAGGAGGCGCGTGACGCAGAGCCGTCGATCGCCTCCCAGACCGAGATCGTCGAGAAGCTCAAGCACGGGCTCGACGCCATGCGCGCCAAGCTCGACGAACTGAGCGCCAAGCGCGACGAGCTCTCTGCCCGCGCCAAGATGGCCGACGCCCAGCAGCAGGTTCACGATGCGATCAAGAGCATCGACCTGCTCGACCCGACGAGCGAGATCAGCCGCTTCGAGGAGAAGGTGCGGCGCGAGGAGGCCAAGGTGCTCGGCCAGCAAGAGCTGGCCGCATCGAGCCTCGACGCCCAGTTCGACAGCCTCGAAGACCTCGACAAGGAGGCGGAGATCGAGGCGCGGCTCGCCTCGCTCAAGCTCGGCTCCGGGTCGGGCCCCGCGGCCGTTCCAGCCGCCGAGTAGTCATGAGCGCCTCCTTCGTCGTCGTTCCCCAGTGGCAGGCGTCCGGCTCCGATCGGGCGATGCGGCTGGTCGACGGCGCGGAGGCGATTCGCGGAGACCTGCCTGCGGCATCCACTGTCGTCGTCGACATCCCCCTCGAGGCTGGTGACGAGCTGGGCACGGGGGTCGCGCGGGCAGGGTCTCTGCGGATCGTGCACGACCGCACGCGCGACGCCCTCGCCGGTCTCGACGGGCTCGCCATCACGATCGGCGGTGACTGCGGCGTGTCGCTCGGGTCCGTCGGCTTCGCCAACGAGCAGCGCGACGGCGACATGGCCGTCGTGTGGTTCGACGCGCACCCCGACCTCAACTCGCCTTCCACCTCCGCCTCGGGGTGCTTCGCCGGCATGGTGCTGCGGGCGCTCGTCGGCGATGGTGTCGACGGCCTGGTGCCGGCGGTCGCCGTGCACCCGTCGCGCGTCATCCTCGCCGGCGCACGATCGTTCGACGACGGCGAGGATGCCTACATCGCCGAGCACGCAATTCCCGTGATCGAGGCAGCAGAGCTTGCCACCCCCGAGGCCCTCCTCGCCGCGATCGCGGCGACCGGTGCGAGGTCGGTGTACATCCACATCGACGTCGACGTGCTCGACCCGGCAGAGATCACGGGAGTCGGCAACCCGGTTCCGTTCGGCGTTGGCGCTTCCCACCTCGTCGACGCAGTGCGGGCAATTGCCGCGGACTACGAGATCGCCGGTGCGACCATCGCGCAGTTCGCGCCGGTCTCTGCCGACGCCGCGATCGACGACCTGCCGACCCTGCTGCGGGTCATCGGGGCGATCGCCGGCCGCTAGCCTGCCGTCGCCGCTGGCTAGCATGGAACAACGGGCGACACGCAAAGGGGCAGACATGGCCGAGAGCCGCATCACCATCGAGCGCGACGGGCACGTGCTGCTCATCGGCTTCAACCGGCCGGAGAAGCGCAACGCCGCCGACCTGCAGCTGCTGCACGAGCTCTCCCTTGCCTACGCCCAGCTGGAGAACGATCCAGAGCTGCGCGTCGGGCTCGTCTTCGCACACGGCGACCACTTCACGGGCGGCCTCGACCTCGCCGATGTCGGGCCGCGCATCGGAGCCAGCGGCCTCGACATCACGGGTGACGACGGCATCAACCCGTGGCAGGTCTCCGGCCAGCAGCTGTCGAAGCCGGTCGTGATCGCCGTGCAGGGCACCTGCCTCACCCTCGGCATCGAGCTGATCCTCGCGAGCGATATCGCCGTCGCGGCGCAGTCGACGGTGTTCGGGCAGATCGAGGTTGCCCGCGGCATCCTCCCCTTCGGCGGGGCCACCATCCGCTTCCCGCGCGCGGTGGGCTGGGGCAACGCGATGCGCTGGATCCTCACCGGCGACAGCTTCGACGCGGCGGAGGCGCTGCGCATCGGACTCGTGCAAGAGGTCGTTCCCGACGGCGAGCAGTACGAGCGCGGCCTCGCGCTCGCCCAGCGCATCGCCGCTCAGGCTCCCCTTGCCGTGCAGGCGGCCCTCGCCAACGCCCAGCTCGCGGTGCGTGACGGCGACGCGGCCGCGGAGCAGGCGCTGCAGCCAGAGCTCGTGCGACTGGCGACGAGCGAGGATGCCCGCATCGGCATGGAGGCGTTCCTCACCCGCACACCGGCGACCTTCGTCGGGCGCTGATGGATGAGAAGTTAGGTTCTCATTAGCGATCCGTCGGCAGACTCTGCGACCCTCGGTGACCGATTTGTCTCCTTGACTTCTCATTCGGCGTCAACGAGAAGGCGGCGCGGCGAGGACGGAATCTGCGCAGGATCCTCGAGAAGCGCATCAGTGAAGTGAGATCGTAGATTCAAACGAAAGGCGCACGATGACCACTGAATACGACGTCATCATCATCGGAGGCGGGGCGGTCGCAGAGAACGTCGCCGATCGCGCGGTGCAGGGTGGACTCACCGCAGTGCTCATCGAGAGCGAGCTCGTCGGCGGCGAGTGCTCCTACTGGGCGTGCATGCCGTCCAAGGCCCTACTGCGCAGCGGGAGCGTGCTGCGCGCCGCCAAAGCGGTAGACGGGGCGAAGCAGGCCGTCACCGGCGAGCTCGACGTGGCGGCGGTGCTCGCACGCCGCACGGGCTTCACCCACAACTGGGACGACGCGAGCCAGGTCGACTGGGTCGATTCCGCGGGAATCGACCTGGTGCGAGGTCATGGACGGCTATCCGGCGTGCGCCAGGTGACGGTCGAGGAGCCCGACGGGTCGACTCGCGCCCTCACCGCTCGGCACGCTGTCGTCGTGAGCACCGGATCCGACCCCGTGCTGCCCGACGTGAACGGCCTGGCCGGCGTCTCGCCGTGGACTCCGCGCGAGGCAACGAGTGCAACAGCCATTCCCCGCAGTCTCGCGATCATCGGCGGCGGCGTCGTCGCCGTCGAGCTCGCCACGGCCTACGCGAGCTTCGGCTGCACCGTCACCGTGATAGCCCGCAGCGGGCTGCTCAGCGGGCAGGAGGACTTCGCGAGCGCCATGGTTGCCTCCTCCCTGCAGCAGAGCGGTGTGACCCTCCGACTCAACACGACGCCCGTGTTCGCCCAGCGCGACGGCCAGGTGTCCCTCGACCTGAGCGACGGCACCACCGTCGTCGCCGAAGAGGTGCTTGTCGCCACCGGCCGCCAGCCTCGCACGACAGACATCGGACTCGACTCCGTCGGCATCGCACCCGGCGGGTGGCTCACGGTCGACGACACCATGCTCGTGACCGGCACCGACTGGCTGTATGCAACGGGAGACGTCAACCACCGTGCGCTGCTCACCCACCAGGGCAAGTACCAGGCGCGCATCGCCGGCGACGTGATCGCGGCACGGGCGGCTGGCGCGTCGGTGGACGACGAGCCGTGGGGGTCCAACGTTGCGACCGCAGACCACGCTGCGGTGCCCCAGGTGACGTTCAGCGACCCGGAGGTCGCATCCGTGGGCCTGACCTCGGAGGCGGCGCGCACGGCTGGCCACCGCATCCGGGTCGTCGACTACGACCTCGGCTGGGTCGCGGGAGCATCACTGCACGCGGATGGCTATGAGGGACGCGCCCGCATGGTCGTCGATGAGGACCGCTCCGTCATCCTCGGCGTCACCTTCGTCGGACCGGATGTCAGCGAGCTGATCCACGCGGCGACGATCGCCGTCGTCGGCGAGGTTCCCATCGCGCGACTCTGGCACGCCGTTCCCGCCTACCCGACCATGAACGAGATCTGGCTTCGCCTGCTCGAGACCTACCGCAGCGAGGCGTAACCTCCCAGCGGGGCGCCGGTAGCCTGAGGGAATGGCATCCACCGTCCGACCGATCAACCCGGGGCGGTTCGTTCGGGCGATGCAGCGGTGGTCGGAGTTCACGGTGGCAATCCCCGGCGCGCGGCGCGTGCTGCTGAGCCCGGTGGTCGCACGCCCCGGCTACTGGTTCGCAACACTCGCCGGTCTCGTCTGGGGCGGCATCCTCAGCCTCGGTCGCATTCGCAGCGCCGGTGGCGTCATCGTCGCGCGCAAGTGCCCGCGCTGGGCCTTCGGCCGTGGCGGCACAACGATCGGCGCCGTCTTCCTCACCCATGACCGCGTCAGCGACGACGTGCTCGAGCATGAGGCAGTGCACCGCGCCCAGTGGAAGCGGTACGGCCTCGCTTTCATCCCGCTCTACATTGCCGCCGGAGTCCCGGCGCGCACCAACAGGTTCGAGGTCGAAGCAGGCCTCACAAAGGGCGGGTACACGAAGTGATCAAGACAGCAGTCATCACCGGCGCGAGCGCTGGCATCGGCGCAGAGACGGCCGCGCGCCTGCACGACCTCGGCTGGAGGCTCGCCATCGTCGGGCGCAACAGGGAGCGAACGGATGCCGTCGCGGCAGCCGTGCGCGGCACCGCTTTCTACGCCGACTTCGACTCGCTGCAGGAGGTGCGTGCCCTCGGGGCGGCCCTGCTCGCGAAGTACCCGCGCATCGACGTGCTGCTCAACAATGCGGGCGGCCTCACCTCTCCTCGCGGACTCACCGTCGACGGGCACGAGCGCACGTTCCAGCGCAACCACCTCGCGCCGTTCCTGCTCACCGGTCTGCTGCGCGAGCGGCTGGAGAAGCACGGTGGCCGCGTCGTGTCGACCTCGAGCATCATGAACCGCATCGGCGACGTGCGCCTCGACGACCTCGAGTGGGAGAAGCGCGCCTGGCTCGGGGGCTGGAAGGCCTACGGAACCGCCAAGCTCGAGACCGTGCTGTTCATGCGCGAGCTGGCCCGCCGCTCGAGCCTCGAGGCGTACTCCGTGCACCCCGGCTATGTCGCGACGGGCTTCGGCACCGACTCGCGGCTCATCCGCATCTCTGCTGTGCTCAAGCAGGGCGGCTTCGGCATTCCGGTGGCAGAGGGGGCGCTTCCGCTCATCCGTCTCGCGACAGACCCCGACGTCGCGGCCGGCAACGGGTCGTACTTCGACCAGCTCATCCCCAATGGCGCGACCGCTCGGCAGGGCGGCGACCTCGGACTTGCCGCCGCGCTGTGGGACCGCAGCGCAGAGCTCGTCGGGTTGGTCTGAGCCGCGCTCGGTGAGTCGGGCTAGTTCGAGCTGAGCAGTCGGGGGGCGCCCTCTGAGGCGATCCACGCGTAGACGCTGTGCTCCTCTGTGCCGCTCACCGGCAGCATCTCGCTGAGCCAGGCGTCAACCGAGCGCTCGAGCTGCTGTCCGCGATCGCGCAGCAGCCAGCAGATCGAGAAGCGCGGAGGAGCGTCGAGGGCCTCGATCTCGTTGGCAGAGTCGACCTCGACGAACACCTGCCCGCGGGCCTTGGCCGGCAGAGTGGCGAGCACGAACCGAATGTCGCCGAGCGAATCTGAGGTGCCGGCAAGGAGGATGCGGTCGCGAACGCCGGGATTCCATCCGGTGCCGCTCTCCTCGAAGGTCATGCCTCCAGTATAGGCATGCCTTACCTAAGCTCGCTGAGCGCTACCACTGCGGAGGATGGCGCTTCTGCCACGCGAAGCGCCGCTCGAGCTGGGCGCCGATGGCCAGCAGGGTGTGCTCGCCGCCCGGCCTCCCGATGAGCTGCACGCCCATCGGGAGTCCGTCGTCGGTGACGTGCACTGGCAGCGTGATGGCGGGCAGTCCGCTCACGTTGACGAAGCTCGTCCAGGGGGTGTACTGGCACTGCTGGGCGAAGTTGCGCTCGGCATCCTCGCTGTCATACCAGCCGATCGGCCGCGGCGTCATGGCGAGCGCTGGCGTCATCACCGCGTCGAAGCGCGAGAACTGACGGATGACGCTGCGCTCGAACCGCGTGAGCGTCACCAGCGCCTCGGCGAGGTCGCGCGCCCGCAGCTCCCGCCCGCGTTCGACGAGCCATTGCGTGAGCGGCTCGAGCAGCGCGAGCCGCTCCCCCTCCACCGGGATGGATGCCGCCCCCGCCTGCCAGATCGTGCGGAACGCCGGCCCGTAGCTCTCATCCGGCTCGAGTGCGCACTCCTCCAGGCCGTGGTCGATGGCGGCAAGCGCGTCGGCGGCCACCGCGAGCGCCGCGGCGGCCTCGGCGGAGACCTCGATGTCGTAGCTGGAATCCCACGGGCTCGAGGTCATGATGCCGATCGAGAAGCGGCCTTCCCCGCGCAGGGCGGCGTTCGAGAAGGCGCCGCCGTCCCACGTCGGCGGTGCGGTGGCGAAGGAGGATGGCGCACCCTCGACGAGCGCGTCGAGCACGAGCGCCGCGTCGCCCACCGATCGCGCGATGGGCCCGTGAACGACGAGCCCGGCGGTCGAGAGGAACCCGGAGCCCGACGGCACCCGCCCGCGCGATGGCTTGAGGCCGACAAGGCCGGTCGCCGCCGCCGGGATGCGGATGGAGCCGCCACCGTCACTGCCCGGCGCGACGGGCAGAAGCCCGGCCGCGACCGCGACCGCCGCTCCCCCGCTCGAACCCCCGGCGCCCAGCGCCAGGTCGTAGGGGTTCCTCGCGGGCGGCGCGACAAGCGACTCTGTATAGCTGGGCAGCCCGAACTCCGGCGCGGCGGTCGACCCGAGGCTCACGGCCCCCGCGGCGTCCCTGGCGAGCACGCCCTCGTCCGACTCCTCTGCGACATGGTCCGCGAAGGCGCGGGATCCGAAGGTGACGCGTGCTCCGGCCCTGCGCTCGAGGTCCTTGTCGCCGAGCGGGATCCCCCACAGCGGCAGCGACCGTGGCAGCTGGGACTCCACGACGGCGGCCCGCTCGAGGGCGGCATCCGGCGCCACTGTCGTGAACGCGCCGAGTGTTTCGTTCAGCCGGTCGATGCGATCGAGGTAGTGACGCGCCAGCTCTGTCGGCGACACCTCGCCACGGCGCAGCCAGTCCCCCTGCTCGCGGGCGGAGAGGTGGTGCAGCTCGAACATCCTTCGAGCCTAGGCGCTCACCTCAAATCCCCCGCAGCTCCAGCTGCGGGCTCGGCGCCCCCGGTATAGCGCGCGACATGAAGCCATAGCTGGAGCTGTGGCGAAGAGAGGGTTGACAGGAGGGGGGTTAGCTGGTTGGTTAGTTACATGAGTAATGAACCAGCGAACGGAGAGCACGGTGGATGAGTCCCGACCGATCTTCGTGCAGATCGCGGAGCAGATCGAGAACGACATCGTCGCAGGCTCGCTCGCAGAGGAGACCCAGGTTCCCTCCACGAACGAGTTCGCGGCCTTCTACCGCATCAATCCGGCGACCGCGGGCAAGGGCGTCAACCTGCTCGTCGATGCCGGCATCCTCTACAAGAAACGGGGCATTGGCATGTTCGTCGCCGACGGCGCACGCACTCGACTCGTGGCAACGCGCCGCGAGCACTTCACCACCCAGTTCGTCCGCCCACTCGTCGAGGAGGCAGCCAAGCTCGGCATCTCCCCCGACCAGCTGGCAGACCTGATCAGAAAGGAGGAGGCCAAGTGACCGCGGTAGTCGAAGTCAGCAACCTCACCAAGCGCTTCGGCAGCGTCACCGCTGTCGACAACGCGAGCTTCACCATTCGCGAGAACGCGATCCACGGCCTTCTCGGTCGCAACGGCGCAGGCAAGACCACTGTCATGCAGCTGCTGACCGGGCAGGAGTTCGCCACCTCCGGCGAGATCGCGGTGTTCGGGCAGTCGCCCGTCGAGAACGCCGCCGTGCTGCAGAACCTGTCGTTCATCAAGGAGAGCCAGCGCTATCCAGAGGACTTCATGCCGAAGCACGTCTTCCGCAGTGCGCCATGGTTCTTCCCGAACTGGGACGCCGACTTCGCCGAACAGCTCATCGACGAGTTCCGGCTGCCGACAGGTCGTCGCATCAAGAAGCTCTCTCGAGGTCAGCTCTCCGCGGTCGGCGTCATCGTCGGCCTCGCCTCCCGCGCCCCGCTCACCTTCTTCGACGAGCCGTACCTCGGACTCGACGCGGTGGCCCGCCAGCTGTTCTACGATCGACTACTCGCCGACTACGCGGAGCACCCCCGCACGGTGATCCTGTCGACCCACCTGATCGACGAGGTGAGCAACCTGCTGGAGCACGTCATCGTGATCGACCGCGGCCGCATCATCATCGACAAGGGTGCCGACGAGCTGCGCGGATCCGTGTCGAACGTCGTCGGCACCGCATCGGCAGTCGACGCGTTCGTCGCCGGCCGCGACGTGCTGCACCGTGAGGGCATCGGCGGGCTTGCCTCCGTCACCCTTGCCTCGCTCGACGAGGCCGACCGCGCTGTCGCACGCGCCGCGGGCCTCGAGCTCTCGCCGGTATCCCTGCAGCAACTCATCATCCGCACGACCACGGTCGCCGATAAGGAATTCGAGCTGAGCGCATGACCACCATCACCGAGTCACCCGTCACCACCGGCCTCTGGAACCGGGTGAGCGCGGTCGTGCGGCTGCAGTTCGTCAACCCCATGACCGTTCTGGTCATGCCGTGGGCCATCCTGCTGACGATCTTCCTTGCCAATGTCGCCATCTGGGCGCTCATCATGGGCGGCCTGGAGGACGGCGTCGACCGCGCCAAAGTGGCCGACGGCTTCCAGTGGAGCGGCGCATCCACCTTCATCTTCATCTACATGATGGTGGTGGCGATCCAGTCGATCAACGCGACGTTCTCGTTCGCCCTCGGCCTGAGCGTCACTCGGCGCGACTATGTGCTCGGGGCTGGCCTCAGCTTCGTTGCCCTCGCCGCGATCTTCGCAACCGGGCTTGCGATCCTTGCGGCGATCGAGGAGGCGACTGGTGGATGGGGCCTCGGCGGACGCATGTTCACCGCCGTCTACTTCGGCGATGGCACCTGGTACGAGCGCTACTTCATCTTCTTCGCGCTCCTGCTGTTCTTCTTCTTCGTCGGTGCCGCGATCGCCGCGGTCTACGTGCGCTGGAAGGCGATCGGCGTCACGGTGTTCTTCGTGGCACTCGGCTTCGCGCTCATCGGCATCGGCGCACTGCTGACCTTCACCGACGGATGGGCCTCGCTCGGCGAGTGGCTGGTTGGCAACGGCTGGGTCGGCAACTACGCCTGGTCGCTTGTGCTCACAGCGATCGCCGCGGTGGCCGGGTACCTCCTACTGCGCAAGGCGACGCCGAGAAGCTGAACTGTGCGGGTGCGGCGTCGGCTGGGCATCCCCAGCACGGCGCCGCATCCGGCTGTTAGATTCCTGCTCATGCGCGCACGCTCCGTACTCCCCGCCCTCCTGGCCGTGGCGGCGCTCTCGATCACCGGGTGCGCCACACCGGCTCCGCCCACCGACGCCGACGAGCCGCGGGTCTCCCCGAGTGCCTCCGCCTCATCGACACCGGATGCCGCCCTCCTGACCTTCACCCAGCCAGCCACCTGCGCCGCCGCCCTCCCCCTCGCGCGCATCGCCGCGCTGGAGGGCGATCGCGACCTCGTGCTGCTCGGGGGGCCGGAGGGCCGGTACGGCCTCGAGTACGCACTCGACCCCTCACCAGAGGAGCGAGCGGGTGGCATCACCTGCATCTGGGGCGATGGCACGACTGACATCAGTGTTGTGACTGTCTCCGTCGCCCCGGTGAGCCCAGCGAGCCGCGCACCCATCGTGGCGCAGCTCATCGACCAGGGCCTCAACGAGAGCATCGAGGGCGATGTCGTCGTGTACTGGCAGCAGGGCGACACCGACGAGCAGCCGGCCATCGTCAACATGGTGCGCGACGACAGCTGGATCTCGGTGATCCAGACGGTCGGTGGTCCCGTGGCATACGAGGAGGCACTCGCTCTGGCCGACGAGGCGCACGCGATGGTCTACGGCTAGGTAGCCTCGAGCCATGGGCTACGTCTTCCTCGCGCTTGCGATCATCGGCGAGGTCATCGCAACGACCTTCCTCAAGTTCACGAGCGGGGAGCGCCAGGTGTGGTGGGCGTATCCGATCGTCGGGGTCGGCTATGTGTTCGCCTTCGCGATGCTCTCGCTCACGCTCTCGCGCGGGGTGCCGCTCGGCATCGCCTACGCGCTATGGGCGGGCATCGGTGTCGTACTCGTGGCGATCATCAGCTGGCTGGCGTTCGGCGAGTCACTGACCTGGGTGCAGCTCGTGGGCATGGGCCTTGTGATCGCCGGCGCTGTGCTGCTCGAGCTCGGCGCCGCGCACCCGACCGAGGGCTGAGGCAGCCCTCGGAGCTGGCGGCTGCGCTCCTGGATGCAGCGCGTTACTTGAGCGACTTCTGCATCAGCACGGTGCCGATCCAGCGGTCGAACTTGAAGCCGACCTTGCCCATGTGACCGCCGTCGGTGAAGCCGAACTGGCGGTGGAGCGCGATCGAAGCCTCCGCTCCCTTGTCGGCGATCACCGCGATGATCTCCTTGAGTCCCGCCTCGCGCGACTTGTCGATCAGGGCGGAGAGGAGCGCCTTGCCGAGACCCTTGCCGGTCGACGCCGGCCCGAGGTAGATCGAGTTCTCCACAGTGAAGCGGTAGGCAGCCTTCGCCTTCCACGGGTACACGTAGGCATAGCCGAGAATCTGCCCGCTCGGACTCACCGCCACGATGTACGGCATGCCCAGCTTCTTGGCACTGGTGAACTTCTGCCGCAGCGCCCGCAGCGACAGCTCCTCCTCATCGAAGGTGACGACGGAGTTGAGCACGTAGTGGTTGTAGATCGCCCGGATCGAGGGTAGGTCGGAGGCCACCGCGTCGCGAATTGTGAACGCGAACGGCGCCTCTGGCTCCGGCTGCTTGCGCAGGTGCGGTGGCAGCTGGCGTCGCGGCTGGTATTCCTCTTCAAGCACGAGTCGAGTTTATGCTCGTGCGCTCACGTGACGTCTTTGCGCCAGGTGACCAGGTATCCGATGACCGTCACCGCGACGGCGATCGCGAGCAGCACGAGGCCGCCCTGCCACCACTCGAGCTGAACGATGGGCGCCCCGCTGCCACCCATCATCGTGAACACGCTCGCCCCGACGAGCGCATCGCTCGCCGCACCGGGAAGGAACTTGCCGATGTTCGCCGTCCAGTCCCAGACAGTGGCCCCGAGGCGAAGGATCGGCTCGAGGAACTGGGTGAAGACCAGCACGACCACGATCGAGAGCACCTGGCTGCGCAGGAGGGTGCCGAGTCCGACCCCGACAACCGCCCAGAGCACCATGGCGATGAGGATGCGGCCGAACAGCGCCCATGTGTCGCTGGAGTCGAGCCCGGTGTCGCCTCCGGTCAGCGCGATGATTCCGGCCCCGGGGCCGACGGCGCCGACCAGCGCCCCAAGACCGTAGACGAGGCCGACGGTGCCGAGTGCGATGAGCTTCGCCCCGAGCACAGAGAGGCGGCGTGGATTCGCGAGAAACGTCGGTGTCAGTGTCTGGTGCTGGAGCTCCGAGGTGGCGGCGAGCGCGCCGAACAGCACGGGGAAGACGTAGCCGATCGAGGAGGCGGTGCTGTAGACCAGCGGCGGAATCGACTCCTCGGGGATGGGCGGCATGCCCTGGGAGGAGAGCTGGTCGCCAAGGCCGCCGAAGATGCCCCCGACCAGCGCGGCGAGGAAGGCCATGTAGCCGACGAGGATGAGCAGCAGTACCCACCACATGCGAACGGTGAGGATCTTGGCGAACTCCGACCGGATCGCGTTGCCGAAAGTGGTCATGCGCCGCTCCCCTCGCTCGTTTCTCCGACAAGCTCGAGGAAGACGTTCTCGAGTCCCGCCTGCTCTGGTCTCAGCAGGCTCAGCGGAACGCCGGCCCGGTGGGCGATCGCCCCGATCTCCGCGGCGGTGACGGCGCTGACCTGGATGCCGTCATCCTTCTGCTCTATCCGCGCCCCGGCAGCGACGAGGGCCGCGGCCAGCGCAGACCGGTCCGGCGCGTCGACGCTGACGCGGGTGCCAGCCTCGAGGTCGGCGAGTGTGCCCTCGTGCACGAGGCGCCCGCGCGAGATGATCACGACACGGTCGACGCTCTGCTCTACCTCGCTCAGCAGGTGCGAGGAGACCAGCACCGTGCGTCCCTCCGCGGCGAGCGAGGTCAGCAGCTGCCGCATCCAGCGGATTCCCTCTGGGTCGAGGCCGTTGATCGGCTCGTCGAGCACGAGCACGGGCGGGTCGCCGAGCAGGGCGAAGGCGATCCCGAGCCGCTGGCGCATGCCGAGCGAGAAACCGCCGACCCGACGGTCTGCGTACTCGGCGATACCCACCTGCGCGAGCACGGCGTCGACGCGAGAAGCCGGTATGCCGGCGGCGATCGCGTAGACCCGCAGATGGTTGCGCGCACTGCGTCCTGGGTGGAAGCTCGATGCCTCCAGCGCCGTGCCGACCGTTGCAAGGGGCGCAGCGAGGTCATGGTAGGCCACGCCGCCGAAGGTCGCCGTGCCGGAGCTCGGGGTCACAAGGCCGAGCAGCATGCGAAGCGTCGTGGTCTTGCCGGCGCCGTTCGGGCCGAGAAAGCCCGTGACCTGGCCGGGCTGCACGGTGAAGGTCAGGTCGGTCACCGCGGCAACGGCGCCGAACGACTTGGACAGACCCGCTATCTCAATCGTCGTCATGACACCAACGCTAGTTGAGTGACCAGTCGATCGGCTCCGCCGCACGGCGGAGAAGGTGCTCGTTTGCCTGACTGAACGGCTTGGAGCCGAAGAATCCGCGGGACGCCGACAGGGGGCTCGGATGCGGCGAGGCCACGATGGGCGTCGTTCCGAGCATCGGGCGCAGCGTCTGCGCGTCGTTGCCCCACAGGATCGCGACGAGCGGGGCATCCCTGGCCACCAGCGCGCGGATGGCGGCCTCCGTCACCGCCTCCCACCCGCGACCACGGTGCGAGCCGGCGACGCCCTCCCGCACGGTCAGCACGCGGTTGAGCAGCATGACGCCGCTCTCTGCCCACGACGTGAGGTCGCCGTGCTCTGGCGTCGCGATGCCGAGGTCGTCGCTCAGCTCACGGTAGATGTTCGCGAGGCTGCGCGGAATGGGTCGCACGTGCCGCTCGACGGCGAACGAGAGCCCGATGGCGTGCCCCGGCGTCGGGTACGGGTCCTGACCGACGATCAGCACCCGCACGGCATCCATCGGGTAGCTGAAGGCCCGCAGCACGTTCTCGCCAGCGGGAAGGTACGGTCGGCCAGCAGCGACCTCGGCCCGCAGGAATTCCCCGAGCGCGGCCACGGTCGGCGCGACGGGCTCGAGAGCCTTGGCCCACCCCGGATCGACGAGCTCAGCGAGCGGCCGTGCCGTCATCAGGCACCGATCGTGCTCACCAGCACGCCATCGTCGTGCGCGATCACCTGCCACACGCTGCCAGAGCCGACGACGCGAAGCCCGTCGTCCTCGACGATGAGCACGGTGAACTCGTCGATGGCCAGACCGCCCTCGACCAGCCCGGCTTCCGTCGCAGCGACGAGTCGCGAGAGGGTTCCCCACTGCGCGGCGTGCACGTCGATCGCGAGGTCGACGAGGCCGAGGCCCTCGACAACGGTGACCTCCTCGAGGTCTTCTGCGGCGTCCTCCCCGCAGACCTCGATCGATCCGATGCGCCAGCCGCCGATGATCGCGGCGTCGGCGGCGATCATGGCACCGGCAGAGAACCCGAGGTAGGGAAGGCCGTCGCCGACGAGGAGGCGGATCTCGTCGACGATGGGGGTGACGGCGTCGAGGTAGGCGGGGGTGAGTCCGCCGCCGATGAGCAGGCCGTCGATGTCGGTGAGGGCGCCGGATGCGAACAGCTCGCCCTCCACGATCGAGGTCACGGCCGGCTCGCACGGCGACACCCGCCGCAGCTGGTCGATGTAGTCGCGCGCCTTCGACTCTGCGGTCTCCTGGTCTTCGCGAACGAGCAGCACGCCGATGCGGGGAAGGTCGCGCCCGCTCAGGAGCGCGCGAGCGGCCGCCTCGACGAGGAAGGCACGGTAGACCTCGCCGTCGTAGTCATCCGACCAGCCTCCGCCGACGAGATGGATGCTCATGCCGCGCTCACCGGTGGCAGAACCGACCACGGGAAGTTGATCCACTTCTCGGTGCGGCGCCAGGTGAAGTCGGCCTCCTGCACCGTGTGGGGCTTCGTGTAGAGCACGACCGTGCGCACCTCTGCACCGCTCGCCTCGAGCAGCTCGATCACCATGGCGAGCGTGCGGCCGGAGTCTGACACGTCGTCGACCAGCAGCACCCGCGCGCCACGCAGGCTCGCCGCGTCGAGCAGGGGCGGAAGGATGACCGGGGCCGGCAGTCGTGTGCCGACACCCGTGTAGAACTCGACGTTCAGTGCACCGCACGACTTGACCCCGAGTGCATAGCTCAGGCTGCCGGCAAGCAGCATGCCGCCGCGGGCGATCGCGACCACGAGGTCGGTCTCGAACCCGCTGTCGGCGATCTGCTGGGCAAGCTCCCGGCTCGCCTCCCCGAACTCCTCGTAGCTGAAGGACTCGCGGTCGTCAGGAGCTGTCATCACACCACGCTAGCCCTTCGGTGTCAGCGGACCACGCACGACCTTGTGCGGCGCGGCCTGCGCGAGCGGCTTGATCGTGACGAGGTCGATGTTGACGTGCGGTGGAAGCTCGATGGCGTGCACGATCGACGCGGCGATGTCCTCCGCGACGAGCGGCTCCACGTCGGCGTACACGGCGTCGGCGCGCTCCTGGTCGCCCCCGAAGCGCACGAGCGAGAACTCGTCGGTGCGCACCATGCCGGGCGCAACCTCGATGACGCGGATCGGCTCGCCGGCGAGCTCCAGCCGCAGAATGCCCACGAGGGCATGGGCCGCGAACTTCGCGGCGTTGTATCCGCCGCCTCCCTCGTATGTGACGTGGCCGGCGATCGAGGTGACGGTGAGGATGTCGGCGATGCCGTTCGCGCGCGCCCCGTCCCGCAGCAACGGCAGCAGCGCACTCGTCACCCGCTTCACCGTCATCACGTTGATCTCGAACATGCGCTGCCACGCGGCCGGGTCGCCGTCCTCGACGGAGTCGAGGCCGATGGCGCCGCCGGCGTTGTTGACGAGGGCGTCGACGGTGCCGAGCTCACGCAGGTAGTCGCGAAGGGCATCCACCTCGCTCTGCACTGTCAGGTCGGCGACGAACACGTCGCATCCGGTCTCTGCCGCGAGCGCCTCGAGCCGGTCTGCTCGCCGCGCGACGCCGACGACCTCCCAGCCGTGCTCGCGGAACAGGCGAACGCTCGCCGCCCCTATCCCAGAACTTGCACCGGTGACAACGACTCGACGAGAACCCATGCCTCAAAAATACCGCCGGTAGGGTGGATGCGATGACCGCTCCAGCCGCTGCGACCAAGCCTCGCGTGCCCTTCTGGGACAACGCGCGCTTCGTGAGCGTGACGCTTGTGGTCATCGGCCACGCGATCCAGAGGCTTACGAGCGACTCGAACAACGCCCTCGTGCTGTACCTGTTCATCTACGCGTTCCACATGCCGGCCTTCGCCATCATCAGCGGGTACTTCTCTAAGGCCTCGCCCCCGACGACGCGGCGCATGCGCAGGGTGCTCAGCGACATCCTGCTGCCGTATGTCGTCATGGAGACCATCTGGACCCTCGTGCAGTGGGTCGTCGAGGGCAAGCAGGAGTTCAACCCGACCAACCCGAGCTGGACCCTGTGGTTCCTGCTCGCACTCGGAATCTTCCGGCTCGTGCTGCCCTACCTCGTGCTGCTGCGCGCACCCCTGCTGTGGGCGCTGCTGCTCTCGGTCATGGTCGGGTACTTCGGCAATGTCGACAGCACCTTCTCGCTCTCGCGGGCGATCGGCATCCTCCCGTTCTTCGTTCTCGGCTGGCAGGCGCGGCAGTGGGGTCTCGCCGAGCGCCTCCTCGACCTCGGCCGCTCCATCTGGGCGGTGCGCGCGGCGGCGGTCCTGGTGCTCGGGGCGTGGCTCGCTGTCGTGATCGTCGGCATAGAGCAGTGGCGGGCGATCGACCTGCGGTTCTGGTTCTTCTACGAGGACTCCTACCGCGGCCTCGGCGAGAGCGAGTGGTGGGCGGGCCTCGTGCGGCTCGGGCTCATCGTGCTCGCGGCCCTGCTGAGCGCCGCGTTCTTCGTGCTCATACCCCGGTCGCAGACGTGGATCACCGGCTTCGGCCAGGCGACGATGTACGTCTACCTGCTGCACAGCTTCATCCTCTACCCGATCCGCGAGACGGGCATCCTCAAAGACGAGCACTCATCGGCGATGTGGCTGGCGAGCATGGTGGTGGCGAGCATCGCGATCTCGATCGTGCTGACGGCGCCTCTCGTGCGGCGGGTGTTCAGCCCGCTCGTCGAGCCGAAGCCGCGCTGGCTGTTCGCCCGCGCGGATGACAAGCCGGCTCGTGAGTCGAAGGTCGATCCGACCGGCGCGCGCCGCTGGCAGTGAGGCCATCCGTCGACTCGGCTAGTGCGTCGAGACCTTCTTCGGCAGCACGAAGACGAGCAAGAACGCGACGACCGCGAACATGGCGCTCGTGAACAGCGACACCGTCGCCGCCTGGCCGAACGCCGGCGCGAGGTCGGCTGGGCCGGCGATGCCGTAGGAGTCGACGAGCCCGAACAGGATGCTGCCGATCACCGCGATGCCGATCGCGCTGCCGATGCGCTGCATGGTTCCGATCACGCCGGAGGCCGCACCGGCCTCTGCCCGGTCGACCGTCGCGATGATGAATCGGTTGTTCGGGGCAATGAAGAGCCCGCTGCCGAGTCCGGCGACGAGCATGGGGCCGAGCAGCTGCCAGCTGGTGAGGTCGGCGGCAGGCACGATCAGCAGGATGAGCCACAGCGCCAGCAGCCCGACCGACAGCATGGCGACGCCGATGGAGAGCACCGTTCTGCCGAGGCGGTCGGCCAGGCGATCGCTCTGAGACGCGCCGATGATGGTGCCGATCGCGAACGGCGTCGACACGAGGCCGGACTCGAGGGCCGTGTGGCCGAGTCCCGCCTGCCACAGCAGGGAGATGGTGAAGAAGATGCTCGTGAACACGGCGAAGTAGACCAGCGCGAGGATCACGCCGCCGGTGAAGGCCTTGTGAGAGAACAGGTGCGGCGGCACGAGCGGTTCCTGACCGCGGGCGACGACGGAACGCTCCCAGAAGGCGAACGCGACGAGGAGGGCGACACCGCCGCCCAGCGAGAGGTAGGTCCACAGCGGCCAGCCCTCATCCTGCCCCTGGATGAGGGGAACGAGGACGGCGACGAGCGACCCCGCGAGCAGCACGAGCCCGACGATGTCGGTCGAGAGCTTCTTGCCCTCTGCACCCGACGGCAAGAGGATCGCCGCGGCGACAAGGGCGATGACCCCGAGGGGGAGGTTGATCGCGAAGATCCAGCGCCATCCGGTCTCCTCGCCGATGGCCTCGATGAGCAGGCCGCCGACAATCGGGCCGAGGGCCGACGAGACGCCGATGACGGCGCCCATGATGGCGAAGGCCTTGCCGCGCTTCATCGGCGGGAACATGAGCTGCACGAAAGCGGTGACCGGGGGGAAGAAGATGCCGCCGCCGAGGCCCTGCACGACGCGGGCGACGATGAGCTGCGTCTCGTCCTTGGCGACTCCTGCCCACAGGCTTGCCGCGGTGAAGAGCAGGAGTCCGGCGAAAAAGACCCACTTGTGGCCGAAACGGTCGCCGATGCGCCCCGCCGGGATGAGCACGAGGCCGAAGGCAAGGGCGTAGCCGGAGATGATCCACGACAGGGTCGCCTCGGAGGCGCCGAGGCTGTCGCGGATGGTTGGCAGCGCCACGTTGACGATGGTGGTGTCGAGCAGCGACATGAACATGCCTGCCATGAGCACAGACAGCGCGATCCAAGCGCGCTTCGGGCTGACCTCGACGGGCGCGACGGCTGGGGTGGTGGTGGTCATTGGTGCTTTCTCGTTCTCTCGTCGGACATGATCTCTGGCAGCGCCTCGAGAAGTTCTTCGTGCCACGCGATCTCGGCCATGAGGCGGTGCACCTGGTGTCGCATGACCTTCTTCTCGATCACCGTCAGGTACTTGGCGATGTGCTCCATGCGCACCAGGAGACCTTCGAGGTCTTTCGTGATCCGCTCGAGTCGACCCCGCAGCGTCTGCTCCAGGGTCTCGACACTCGACTCGTCGAGTCGCGCGAGTGCGAGGTCGACCGGGTCGGGGCGGTACACGATGGTCTCGAGGGACTCGCGCCGGATGCGGGCGAGCGACTCGTCACCCGCAGCGGTGATCGCGAAGATCTGGCGCTCTGGATAGTTGCCCTCCCGCTCGACCCGCACGGCCTCGACGAGATGCTCTCCCGCGAGGCGCTTGAGCGCGCCATAGATCGCCCCCGGCGACACGTCGGCCCACGTGTCGATGTTCTCCTCATCGGCGAGCAGGCGGAGGGCGTGGCCGTGCATCGGTCCGCGTTCGGCGAGCGAACCGAGAATGAACAGGCGAATGGATGACACGCGACTACTCTCGCATGAGTAGTCGCGTGAACGCAAGGCGATTGTTTCGCCCTATTGCGGCATCCATTGTTCGCCACAGGCGGCCTGCCTAGGCTCGCTGCACAGACGGGGATTGGCCCGCCGCAGCTTTCACACAAGGAGCAACAATGAGCGACTGGCAGTTCGAGACCAAGCAGGTGCACTCCGGCGCCAAGGCCGACCCCGCGACCAACGCCCGTGCGACACCGATCTACAAGACGACCTCGTACGTCTTCAACAGCACGCAGCATGCGCAGAACCTCTTCGCGCTGGCCGAGTTCGGCAACATCTACACGCGCCTCATGAACCCGACGACCGACGTCGTCGAGCAGCGCATCGCCGCGCTCGAGGGCGGAACGGCCGCCCTCGCCGTCGCATCCGGCTCCTCTGCCATCACGTACGCCATCCTCAACATCGCGGGCTCCGGCGACCACATCGTCTCGTCGTCCTCGATCTACGGCGGCACGTACAACCTGTTCAAGTACACGCTGTCGCGCCTCGGCATCGAGGTCACCTTCGTCGAAGACCAGGATGACGCCGCGGAGTGGGCTGCAGCCGTTCGCCCCAACACCAAGGCCTTCTTCGCCGAGACCATCGGTAACCCGAAGATCAACATCCTCGACATCGAGAAGGTCGCCGATGTCGCGCACAAGAACGACATCCCGCTCATCGTCGACAACACGATCGCGACCCCGTACCTGATCCGTCCCTTCGAGTTCGGCGCCGACATCGTCGTGCACTCCGCCACGAAGTTCCTCGGCGGCCACGGAACGGTCATCGCCGGCCTCATCGTCGATGGCGGAAAGTTCCCGTGGGCCAAGCTCGCGGCGAAGTTCCCCGGACTCACCGAGCCAGACCCCAGCTACCACGGCGCCAGCTACACGGGCGTGCTCGGCGACGCGATCGCCTACGTCATCAAGGCCCGCGTCACGCTGCTGCGCGACACCGGTGCGGCCCTGTCGCCCGACAGCTCGTTCGCGCTGATCCAGGGCCTCGAGACGCTGAGCCTGCGCATCGAGCGCCACGTCTCGAACACGCAGGAGATCGCCGAGTGGCTCGAGAACCACCCCGACGTCGCCTCGGTCAACTACTCCGGACTCCCGTCGAGCCCGTGGTACGCCGCCGCCAACAAGTACGCCCCCAAGGGCGTCGGCGCCGTCGTCTCGTTCGAGCTCAAGGGCGGCGTCGACGCCGGCCGTGCCCTCGTCGAGAACGTGGAGCTGTTCAGCCACCTCGCCAACATCGGCGACGTGCGCAGCCTCATCATCCACCCCGCGTCGACGACGCACTCGCAGCTGACCCCGGAGCAGCAGCTCACGACCGGTGTGACGCCGGGCCTCGTGCGCCTCTCCGTCGGCATCGAGAACGTCAACGACCTGAAGGCCGACCTCGAGGCCGGCTTCAGCGCCGCCCGCAAGATCGCCGCAGAGAGCGCCGCGAAGGCATAGTCGTCGCACCGACCGAGCCCGTCGAGATCCGATCTCGGCGGGCTCGTCCTGCTTTCGCCACCGGACTGCCCTCAGTTCAGGC
>NZ_JBXMIS010000108.1:0-20188 GCF_057073975.1 Conyzicola sp.
GCCCTCCTCGTCGACCGGGCTGCGCTGGCCGACGCCGAGGCGGCCGGTGACGTGCTCGCCGGCCACCACGAGCTGATGGACGCCTTCTACACCGACGTCCGCGCCGACCTCGCCGACTGGCGGACCAGCCGGGGGCTCCCCGCCGATCCGATTGCCGCCTACGCCGCCTCCGGATACGGCGAGCGCATCGCCGCCGACCGCGTCGGGGGCAACCAGGCCGGGTGGGGCGCATGACCAACCCCGCCGTCGAGGAGCTCCTCGCCCGGTCCAACCGGCTCGGGGCCGATCCGAGGAACACCAACTACGCCGGTGGCAACACCTCGGCCAAGGGCCGCGAGACCGACCCTGTCACGGGCGAGCCGGTCGAGCTGCTCTGGGTCAAGGGCTCGGGCGGAGACCTCGGCACGCTCACCGAGTCTGGCCTTGCTGTGCTGCGCCTCGACCGCCTCCGCGCCATGACGAACGTCTATCCCGGCGTCGACCGCGAGGACGAGATGGTCGCGGCCTTCGACTACGCCCTGCACGGCAAGGGCGGGGCAGCACCGAGTATCGACACGGCCATGCACGCCCTCGTCGACGCGAACCACGTCGACCACCTGCACCCCGACTCCGGCATTGCCTTTGCAACGGCCAAGGACGGCGAGAAGCTCACGAGGAAGGCATTCGGCGACAAGGTCGTCTGGGTTCCGTGGCGTCGCCCCGGGTTTCAGCTCGGACTCGACATCGCCGCCATCAAGGAGGCGAACCCTCAGGCGATCGGCTGCATCCTCGGCGGACACGGCATCACCGCCTGGGGCGCGACGAGCAAGGAGGCAGAGAAGAACAGCCTCTGGATCATCACGACGGCAGAGGACTACATCGCCGCGAAGGGGTCGAAGGCTCCATTCGGTCGCGCCGTCGCCAAGAACGCCGCACTGCCGAAGGCAGAGCGGCTCGCCAAGGCCGCGGCCATCGCCCCGCACCTGCGCGGGCTCGTCTCCACCGACAACGCCCAGGTCGGCCACTTCACCGACGCGGACGTCGTGCTCGACTTCCTCGCCTCGGCGAACGCCCCGCGACTCGCCGCCCTCGGCACGAGCTGCCCCGACCACTTCCTGCGCACCAAGGTCAAGCCGATGCTGCTCGACCTGCCCGCGAACGCGACGGTCGAGAAGACCATCGCGCGACTGACCGAGCTGCACGAGGCGTACCGCACGGACTACACGACGTACTACGAGAAGCACGCGACGGCCGACTCGCCAGCCATGCGCGGCGCCGATCCGCTCATCGTGCTCGTGCCCGGCGTCGGCATGTTCAGCTACGGCGCGAACAAGCAGACCGCGAGGGTCGCCGGCGAGTTCTACATCAACGCCATCAACGTCATGCGCGGTGCCGAGGCGATCTCGACGTACACGCCGATCAGCGACTCCGAGAAGTTCCGCATCGAGTACTGGGCCCTCGAGGAGGCCAAGCTCGCGCGCATGCCGAAGCCGAAGCCGCTCGCGGGGCGCGTTGCCCTCGTCACGGGCGCGGCATCCGGGATCGGAAAGGCGATCGCAACACGCCTCGCCGCCGAGGGCGCCTGCGTCGTCATCGCCGACCTCGACCTCGCGAAGGCCAAGGCGGCTGCCGCAGAGCTGGGGAACGCGGATGTCGCCATCGGCATCAAGGCGAACGTCACCTCCGAGGACGAGGTGCAGGCTGCAGTCGATGCCGCGGTGCTCGCGTTCGGCGGACTCGACCTCGTCGTCAACAACGCCGGGCTCTCCCTCTCGAAGAGCCTGCTCGACACGACCGTCGCCGACTGGGACCTCCAGCACGACGTCATGGCGAAGGGCTCGTTCCTCGTGTCGCGCGCGGCGGCGCGCGTGCTCATCGACCAGAAGCTCGGTGGCGACATCGTCTACATCTCGTCGAAGAACTCGATCTTCGCCGGCCCGAACAACATCGCCTACTCCGCCACGAAGGCCGACCAGGCCCACCAGGTTCGACTGCTCGCGGCGGAGCTCGGCGAGCACGGCGTGAAGGTCAACGGCATCAACCCCGACGGCGTCGTACGCGGCTCCGGCATCTTCGCGGGCGGCTGGGGTGCGAAGCGCGCCGCCGTCTACGGCGTGCCGGAAGACGAGCTCGGCGCGTACTACGCGCAGCGCACCCTGCTCAAGCGCGAGGTGCTGCCGGAGAACGTCGCGAACGCGGTCTTTGTGCTGTGCACCGCCGACCTGTCGCACACAACCGGCCTGCACATCCCTGTCGATGCCGGCGTCGCCGCCGCCTTCCTCAGGTAGTCATGGTCAGCGCGGTAGCAGCCGTCGACCTCGGGGCGACGAGCGGCCGGGTCATGCTCGGCTACGTCGGCCACAACGAGCTTCGGTTGCAGCCGGTCGCCCGGTTTCCCAACGGACCCGTCGATATCGGCGGCGAGCTGAGGTGGAACGCGAGCGGACTGTTCGAGCACGTCGTCTCCGGGCTCGCGTCTGCCGCACGGCAGGAACCAGACCTCGCGGGCGTCGCGGTCGACTCGTGGGCGGTCGACTACGGGCTCATGCGCGACGGGACCCTGGCCGCAGAGCCGTTCCACTATCGCGACTCTCGAACCGCCACGGGCGTGGCTCTCGTGCACGAGCGGGTCTCCCCCGCCGAGCTCTATGCCGCGACAGGGCTGCAGCACCTGCCGTTCAACACGGTCTACCAGCTGGCCGACGATGAGGCAGCGGGCCGGCTGGTCGGCATCGACAGGTTCCTGCTCATGCCCGACCTGATCACCTACTGGCTCTCTGGACAGCAGTTCGCCGAGCGCACGAACGCCTCGACGACGGCACTGTTCAACGTGCACACCGGCGAGTGGGATGACGCCCTCATCGAGCGCGTCGGTCTGCCCCGCGAGATCTTCCCCGACCTCGTAAGCGCGGGAACGGCGGTCGGCGGGCTCCTCCCCGCCGTCGCCGCTCGTGTCGGGCTTCCCACCCTCGAGGTGAGCACCGTTGGATCCCACGACACAGCATCCGCCGTCGTCGCGGTGCCAGCCACCGACCCCGACTTCGCCTATATCTCGAGCGGCACCTGGGCTCTCGTCGGGGTTGAACTCGAGCGCCCAGTGCTCACCGAGGCGAGCCGTCTCGCCAACTTCACCAACGAGGGTGGTGTCGACGGCCGCGTGCGCTACCTCCGCAACGTCATGGGCCTCTGGATCCTCAGCGAGACGGTGACTGGATGGGGCGACGACCTCGCATCGCTGCTCGCCGCCGCGGCAGCGCAGCCGGCACCCGCGCACTTGTTCGATGTCGATGACGCGCGCTTCCTTCCGCCGGGCGACATGCCACGGCGCATCGCCGAGTGGTTCGGCGAGCGCGGGCTCGCTGGGCCGGAAGGGCGGGCGGCGACCGTTCGCGTCATCCTCGAGTCCCTGGCCGAGGCGTACGCTGCAACCGTGAGACAGGCGGTGGAGTTGAGCGGCACGAGCGTGAAGGTCATCCACCTGCTCGGCGGCGGAAGCCATAACACCCTGCTCTGCCAGCTCGTCGCCGACCGCAGCGGCCTTACCGTGCTCGCCGGGCCGGCCGAGGCGACCGCGATCGGCAACGTGCTCGTGCAGGCCCGCGCCCACGGTCTCGTGACCGGATCGCTCGAGTCGCTTCGCGCGATCGTCGCGGCCGCGTTCGTGCCGACCGTGTACACACCGCAAGGATCGAAATGAAGCGCAGCATCCCCAATCCCGTGGCCCTTCTCGAGCTGATGAAGTTCAAGAAGCCCGACCTCAATGCCAAGCGCCGACGGCTGAACGGCGCGCTGACGATCTACGACCTGCGCGATATCGCCAAGCGCCGCACCCCCAAGGCCGCCTTCGACTACACGGATGGCGCGGCAGAGGGAGATCTCTCGCTCCCCCGCGCGCGGCAGGCATTCGAAGACGTGGAGTTTCACCCCTCGATCCTGCGTGACGTCTCGACGGTCGACACGACGACGCAGATCCTCGGGGGCACGTCGGCGATGCCGTTCGGCATAGCGCCGACCGGGTTCACCCGGCTCATGCAGACCGAGGGCGAGATCGCGGGTGCTGGCGCTGCCGCTGCCGCTGGAATCCCGTTCACGCTGTCGACCCTAGGTACCTCGTCGATCGAGGATGTGCGGGCCGCGAACCCGAACGGCCGCAACTGGTTCCAGCTCTACGTCATGCGCCAGCGCGAGATCTCGTACGGGCTCGTCGAGCGCGCTGCCGCCGCGGGATTCGATACCCTCATGTTCACGGTCGACACCCCTGTCGCTGGCGCCCGCCTCCGCGACAAGCGCAACGGCTTCTCCATTCCTCCCCAGCTCACGGCCGGCACGATCATCAACGCGATCCCGCGGCCGTGGTGGTGGTGGGACTTCCTGACAACTCCCCCGCTCGAGTTCGCGTCGCTGTCGTCAACCGGCGGCACCGTCGGAGAGCTGCTCGACTCGGCGATGGACCCGTCGATCGACTTCGACGACCTCGCGACGATCCGGGCAATGTGGCCGGGAAAGCTCGTGGTCAAGGGAGTGCAGAACGTGGAGGACTCGAAGCGACTCGCCGATCTCGGGGTCGACGGCATCCTGCTCTCCAACCACGGCGGGCGTCAACTCGACCGTGCGCCGATCCCGTTCCACCTGCTGCCGGCCGTCGTGAAGGAGGTCGGCAGGGACACCGAGGTGATGGTCGACACCGGCATCATGAACGGTGCCGACATCGTCGCATCGATCGCGCTCGGAGCGAAGTTCACACTCGTCGGCCGTGCCTACCTCTATGGCCTCATGGCAGGCGGACGGGCGGGTGTCGACCGCGCCATCCAGATTCTCGGCGACCAGGTCACCCGCACGATGCGCCTGCTCGAGGTCTCCTCTATCGAGGAGCTCGAGCCGCGGCACGTCACCCAGCTGCAGCGGCTTACCCCGCGCTGACGTCTCCCGGCCGCGTCCTGGTGGTAGGGGCGTGGCCGGGGCTCACCCTCCGCGATCGAGCCGGGTTGTGAGGTCGCTCGGTGCGGCACGACTCGACGCGGGCACCGCAGCAACCGGCTCAGCCGAGCATCCAGAGCACCGCGGGCGCGAACAGCAGCACGGTCGGGATGCCGAGGAGCCCGGCAGCGCACGCCACCACGAGCGCCTCCCGCGCCGTCGACAGCGGCGCGAGCCCGAGACGTGCGACCCGCTCGGTCACGTTGTCGGCGGGGGCCAGCGCCGACGGCGCACCCACCGATCCCGTTCCGACGAGAGCGATCGCTCGCGACAGGGTGGCGACATCCGTCGTGCGGCGGGCGCGGTCATCCGCGAGCATCTCGATGAGCAGGCCGACCTCGCGCTGGGCGTGATAGGCGATCGGAAACCACGGCAGCGCCGCGTGCCAGGCACGGAAGGCGATGAGCACGACGTCGTGCCGCTGCACCAGGTGTGCCTCCTCATGGGCGATGACGGCCGAGAGCTCGTCTTCGGTGAGCAGGGTGACCAGCCCTGCAGAGAACACCGTGATCGAGCGAAAGGGGCCGGGCAGGCAGTAGGCGACGGGCGTCGGGCTGTCGATCAGGCGCGTGCCCGCCGACACCGGCGAGCTGAGGAGCGCGATGAGCTGTGCGTGCCGACGCCGCTGCTGCTCCGAGCGCACGACGGTCAGCGCGAGGCTGAACAGCAGGTGCACGGCGAGAAGGAGGGCCGCGCACAGGGCGAGCACGTGCCATGGCTGCGGCGCCCCGGTGCCGGCGGTGAATCCTCGAATGGAGGAGACGAGGTCGTCACCGAACGGCGTGAGCCCGAAGGTCAGGAGAGCGCCGATCATCGAGAGCCCGCCGGCCAGGGCGATCGACTGCCACAGGATGAGCGCGGTCGCGGGCGAGCGGCGCGGCCATGCTGCCCGGCTCAGGGCAAGGGGAACGGGTACGGCCAGCAGCACCGCGAGCGCGGCGAGCAGACCGGAGGCGACAGCCATCAACCGAGCAGGCGCCGGAGGGTCTCCGCCTCAGCCGGGCTCACTTGGCCGACGAACCTCTCGAGCACCGCGGTGCGGTCGGAGGCACCGCCGAGCACCTCGTGCATGAGGTCTGCCATGTGCTCCTCGCGGCTCGCGGCCGCCGAGTAGCGGTGCGGGCGGGCGTCACGAGAGCGGGCGACGAAGCCCTTCTTCTCGAGCCGCGAGAGCACGGTGAGCATGGTCGTCGGAGCGAGCTTTCGCTCTGGCAGCAGCTCGAGCAGGTCGTAGGCCGTGAGGGACTCCGGCGACGCCCACAGCATCTCCATGATCGACCGCTCGAGTTCGCCCAGTGTTGCCATACCGCAATTCTACCCCATGTAGAAATCTGTTCTACAGTGGAGTAGAAATAGTTCTACAAGATGTAGAAGTATTCGTGAGGGACCTTCGGCCCTATAGCCGCAGATCAGGCACCGCAATGCTTGGCGCGGCCCGTACGACGAATGAAAGGCAGCCTGTGGATCCTCTGGAGATCGCGAGATGGCAGTTCGGCATCACCACCGTCTACCACTTCTGGATGGTGCCCCTCACCCTCGGTCTCGGACCACTGGTCGTGCTCATGCAGCTGCAGTGGCTTCGCACCGGCCAGCAGCGCTACCTGCGCATGACGAAGTTCTGGGGAAAGCTCTACCTGATCAACTTCATCATGGGTGTCGCGACCGGCATCGTGCAGGAGTTCCAGTTCGGCATGGCATGGAGCGACTACTCGCGATTCGTCGGCGACGTCTTCGGTGCACCGCTGGCCATGGAGGGGCTGCTCGCGTTCTTCTTCGAGTCGACCTTCCTCGGCCTGTGGATCTTCGGCTGGGACCGCCTGCCGAAGAAGCTGCACTTCGCGAGCCTGTGCATCGCGGTTGGCGGGTCTATCGTCTCCGCGTTCTTCATCATCGCCGCCAACTCGTGGATGCAGCATCCGGTCGGCGTCGAACTGGTTGACGGGCGGCCAGTGCTCGTCGACATCTGGGCCGTGCTCACCAACAACACGGCTCTCACCGCCTACACCCACACCATCTTCGGCGCTCTCGGCGTGGGTGCCGCCTTCGTGCTCGGCATCTCCTGGTACCACCTCTGGCAGCGCCGCAAAGACGGCATCGACACGGTCGACGCCGCTGGTCGAGTCGTCGTCGGCGAACGACTGGATGTCTCTGGCCGCGACCACGAGGACCACGCGGTCTGGATCAGGTCGCTGCGCATCGGTGCCGTCGTCGCGATCCTCGCCTTCGGCGGCGTCGCAGTCACCGGCGACCTGCAGGCCAAGCTCATGTTCGACCAGCAGCCGATGAAGATGGCCGCGGCCGAGGCCGCGTGCCACGACGGCACCTCGTTCTCCGTGCTCGCGATCGGTGACGTGGGAGCCGCGAACTGCGACGACGTCGTGAGCATCATCGAGGTGCCCGGTCTGCTGAGCTTCCTCGCCCACGGCGACTTCGACACCGAGATCAAGGGCGTCAACACGCTCATTCCCGAGTACCAGGAGAAGTACGGCCTCACCGCCGACGACGGCACGGAGATCAACTACCTGCCCGTCATGGCCGTCACCTACTGGGGCTTCCGGCTCATGATCGGCTTCGGCGGCCTCGCCGCCTTCGCCGCCGTCGTCGCCCTCTGGCTGACGCGAAAGGGAACGGTGCCGCGCTCGATCTGGGTCATGCGGCTCGCCGTGACCGGCATCCTCGCGCCCTTCGCCGCCAACTCGGCCGGATGGATCTTCACCGAGATGGGACGCCAGCCCTTCGTGGTCGCCCCCAACCCCAACCCCAGCGGCGTGGACGGCGTCTACATGTTCACCGCAGCCGCCGTCTCCCCGGGAGTCACCGCCGGCGAGCTGCTGTTCTCGCTCGTCAGCCTCACCCTCGTCTACGGAGCGCTGATGGTCGTCGAGGTCACCCTGCTCGTGCGCTACGTGCGCGGCGGCTGGCGATCGGCGATGCCGGTCGAGACCTCCGCTGCCTCGACCACCGACAACGACGACGACCCCGACAAGCGCGACGACGTCCTCGCGTTCGCCTACTAGCCAAGGAGCACCCATGGACCTCCCCACCATCTGGTTCGTCGCCATCGGCGCGCTGTGGATCGGCTACCTCCTCCTCGAGGGATTCGACCTCGGCGTCGGCATGCACATGCTCGTCAGCGCACGCAGCGAGAGCCAGCGCCGCGTCATGCTCAACTCGATCGGCCCGGTCTGGGACGGCAACGAGGTGTGGCTGCTGACCGCAGGGGCCGGCACCTTCGCCGCGTTCCCGCTCTGGTATGCGTCGCTGTTCTCCACGCTCTACATCCCGCTCACCCTCGCGCTGCTCGCCCTCATCTTTCGTGCCGTTGCGATCGAGTACCGCGGCAAGGGCCAGTCGGCACGGTGGATTCGGTTCTGGACCCGCGCTCTCGGCGTCGGATCCTTCGTCGCCGCATTCTGCGTCGGCGCCATGCTCGCCCTCACGACGACCGGGCTGCCGATCGACGCGGACGGCAACCGGGTCGGAGGCCCGTTCGCGTGGCTCACGCCCTACGCCGTGCTCGGTGGGCTCGCCGTCATCGGCTTCTGCCTCGTGCACGCGGCCACTTTCCTCGGACTCAAGACTCTCGGTGCGGTGCGGGAGCAGTCACAGCACTTCATCCGTCGGTACGCGCCATTCGCGCTGCTGCCGATCGTGGCGTGGGTGCTCGCGGTGCAGCTCATCAATGGCAAGACATGGACGTTGGCCCTGATCGGTGCGGCAGTGATCGCCCTGGTCTTCGGGCTTGGCGCGGCGAGGCACGGCAGGGAAGGCCGTGCCTTCGTCGCCGTCGCCACTTTCCTCGCGCTGGGTGCCGCCTCCATCTTCGCCTCGGCCTACCCCGTCGTGCTCCCGTCGACGATCGACCCCGCGTTCAGCCTCACGGTCGAGAATGCCTCCAGCGGCGACTACACGCTTGGCGTCATGACCTGGGTGACGGCCTTCTCCCTTCCGTTGATCCTGCTGTACCAGGGCTACACCTACTGGGTGTTCCGTCGCCGGCTCGGCGAGCACCACCTGCCGGAGTCGCACCCGGTCGTCGCCGCGGTCGCGCCTGTCGAGCGCGTCGCGCCACCGGTATGAGACCGGCGCCAGAGGACCGCCGCGCACTCCTCGTCTTCGCCCTTCTCGGCTCGCTCACGGCTCTCGCCCTTGTGCTGGTCGCGGAGGGCGTCGCGCGCGGGGTCGTGGCCGTCATCGAGGGCCAGCCCGTTGTGGTCGGTGCGCAGCTGATCGTGATCGGCGGAATCCTGCGCGCCGTCCTCGCGTGGACGGGCAGCTCGCTAGCGGCGCGGGCTGCCATCGGGGAGAAGGAGCGCTTGCGGCGCGAGCTCGCCGACCGGGTGCTCGCCGATCGAGGCGGGCGGGCGTCGACGGCCGTGCTGGGATCCCTCGGGCTCGACGAGCTCGACAACTACTACCGGCAGGTGCTGCCCGCGATCGCGACCGCGGCAACCGTTCCCCTGCTGGTCGGCGCGCGCATCCTCTCTGCCGACTGGGTGAGCGCCATCATCGTGGTGCTCACCGTGCCACTGGTTCCCCTCTTCATGGCGCTCGTCGGCCTGCACACGAAGGACCGCGCGGATGCCGCCAGCGCCACCATGCAGCGACTGAGCGACCACCTGGCAGAGCTCGCCCGCGGCCTCCCGGTGCTCGTCGGCCTCGGTCTGGTCGAGGAGCAGTCCGCGGCCCTCCGCCGGATCTCGGCGGAGCACCGTGCCACCACGATGGCCACGCTGCGCACGGCGTTCCTCTCCTCCCTGGTGCTCGAGCTCATCGCCACCATCTCGGTTGCGATCGTCGCGGTGTTCGTCGGCATCCGGCTTATGCACGGTGAGCTGCCCCTGGAGCTCGGCCTCGTCGCGCTCGTGCTCGCACCGGAGTGCTTCGCCCCGTTCCGCGAGCTCGGTGCCGCGTTCCACGCTGCGCAGGATGGCCAGGCGGCACGGCGCGCGGTCGAAGCGCACTCGGCGGTCGAGCCGGTGGTGTCGACGGGATCACCCACCGACGGCGGCACCATCACCGTCACCGACCTCACCGTGCACGGCATCGGCCCCGTCACGTTCACCCTTCCGCGCGGATCGACCACGGCTCTTGACGGGCCGAGCGGCTCTGGCAAGTCGTCGGTGCTCGGCGTGCTCGCGCGTCGCGACTCCGTCGCATACGTGCCACAGCATCCGCACACCGTCGGCGAGACCGTGCATGCAGAGCTCTCGTACTACGGCGAGCCCGGCGACGTGCTCGCGCGACTCGGCCTCGACGGCCTTCGCGATGTCGACCCCGCTCGGCTCAGCCCTGGCGAGCTGCGCCGGCTGGCCGTCGCGAGGGCGCTGCTGCGGGTCGAGGCGGGGGCCAAGCTGCTGCTGCTCGACGAGCCGACCGCCCACCTCGATGCGGCGAGCGCCCTGCTCGTCTACCGGGAGCTCGCGGCACTGCGCGGCCGGGTCACCATGGTCATCGCCTCGCACGAGGAGGAGGTCGCAGAGCTCGCCGACCGGCACGTCTCCCTCGGGAACTCCTTGCGACGCGCGTCGGACGCGGTGCCGGTGGGTGAGCCCGCGGCTCAGCCTGCCGGGATCGCGGCGTCGACCGTCACGGCCCCCACTGGCCCGAGCACCGGCGGCGGCTCGGCGCTACGTGTGTTCCTTCGTCCCGTCGTCGCGCGCTTCGCGGCAGCCACCGCCGTCGGCACTGCTGCCGCCCTGTTCGCCGTCGCGCTCACGGCGGTCTCTGGCTGGCTCATCGTTCGCGCGAGCGAGGAGACCGCGATCATGTACCTGCTGGTCGCCATTGTCGGCGTGCGGTTCTTCGGCCTCGGGCGGGCCGCCCTTCGCTACTCAGAGCGACTGCTCACGCACGACGCGGTGCTCGCAGCGGTGACGCAGCTGCGCATGCGGATGTGGCACGGACTCGCGGCGCACGGGCTCGCATCCCGTGCCCTCGCCCGCGGCGGCGTCGCCCTCGACTACCTCGTGGCGGCGGCTGACACCGTGCGCGACCTCGTGCCCCGCGTGATCCTGCCGCCGGTGGTTGCCGTGCTGGTCTCTGTCGCCGCGGTGATCGCGGTCGAGGCGCTGCATCCATCCGCGGTCGGTGTTCTCGTGGTGGCTCTGCTCGTCGCCCTCGTGGTCGCCCCCGTGGTGGCTCTCGCCGGAGACCAGGTGGCAGCGGCGAGCGAGCGCGAGCTGCGGTCGACGGTGCTGCGCCGATTCGTCGCCCTGGCCGCGGCCGCCGCAGAGCTGTCGGCGAACGGCGCCGGCGAGCGGGTTCGCGACGAGATCACCGCACTGGATGCCGCCGCGAGCCGCCGCTCCCGCCGCACCGCTGCGGCACGGGGTCTCGGCGCTGCCGTGACCATCGTCGCCCTCACCTCCGCGAGCGCCGCCTTTCTCTCCGTCGGGGCGAGCGGCCCGCTCACCGGCGTGCTCGTGCTGCTCGCCCTCGCACTCATCGACCCGCTGCGCGCCCACGTCGAGGCGGTGCAGCAGTGGCCGGCCCTGCGGGCCGCACTCGCGAAGGTCGCGGTGCTCGACGCTGCAGTGCCACCGACCGGCACGCGGCCGGTCGACCGTGTCACCACCCTCGCGCTCTGCGACCTCGGCATCGACGGCCTCTTCTCCGGCCTGACCGCACGCGCCAGCCGCGGCGACTGGCTCGTCGTCGAGGGGCCGTCTGGCTCCGGCAAGTCGACCCTGCTCGCGGCCCTGCTCGGCTACCGGCCGGTGGATGACGGAGCCGTGCTCGTCGACGGGGTTGCGCTGCCGGAGCTCGATGCCGCACAGCTGCGCTCGCGCATCGCCTGGTGCCCGCAAGAGGCACACGTCTTCGACTCGACCGTGCGCGGCAACCTCGCGCTCGGCGGCCGGGCGACCGACGACGAGTACCGCGCCGTGCTCGACCGCGTCGGCCTCCGGGTCGAGCTGGATGCCCGCGTCGGCTCCGAGGGCGGCTTCCTCTCCGGCGGGCAGCGCCAGCGGCTCGCCGTCGCCCGCACCCTGCTCACCACTGCGGATGTCGTGCTGCTCGACGAGCCGACGGCACACCTCGACGCGGAGGCAGCAGAGAACCTCGTCTCCGACCTGCGGCGTGCGCTGGCGGATCGCATCGTCGTTCTCGTGACGCACCACGCCTCGGAGCGGCGCGGCAGCGACATCCTGCTCCGTCTTGGCTCCTCGCTCGTCGAGGCGTGAGACTGGGGGCATGACCTCCCACATCATCGTGCTGCCCGGGGGCGGGTACACCCGCCACGCACCCCACGAGGGTGAGCCCGTCGTCGAGTGGCTCGGCAGCCTCGGCTACGCCGCGAGCACGTTCAGCTACCCCGTGAAGGCGCGCCACCCGCAGACGCTCGATGCGGTCACCGCCGAGATCCGCCGGGTGCGCGCAGCCGGTGCTGACAAGGTCGGGCTGCTCGGCTTCTCTGCGGGAGGTCACGCCGCCGGCCTCGCCGCCCTGACGAGCACAGAGCGAGTGGATGCCGCGATCCTCTGCTACCCGGTCGTCTCCATGCTGCTCGATACGCACGCCGGCTCGCGCGAGCAGCTCATCGGACTGGATGCACCGCGAGAGCTGCGCGCCTCGACCTCCCTCGAGACACTCGTCACGCCATCCGCTCCCCCGTTCTTCGTCTGGCACACGGCAGAGGATGCCTCCGTGCCGGTCGAGCACTCGTACCTGCTCGGGTCGGCGCTTGCCGAGCATGGGGTGCCGCACTCGCTGCACGTCTTCCCGACGGGGCGCCACGGCATCGGCCTCGCGCAGGGCGAGGGCACGGCCGAGGCCTGGACGGCGCTCGCCGGGATGTGGCTGAGCGAGCTCGACTGGCGCGCTAGGGCCTAGAGCAGCGGCCCCAGCAGGTTCGCCGCCACCGTCGCGTGCACTGACTCGGTGTCGCTCGGATGGTAGATGCCGGCGAGCACGTCTCGCTGCAGCCGGGCGAGCTCGGAGGACGAGCGGTATCCGCCTCCACCCGCGAGGCGCATGGCCTGGTCGACGACGTAGCGCGCCGTCTCTGTCGAGCGGTGCTTGACGCCGGTGAGCTCGCGAAACCACGACACACCCCGGTCGACCACGTCGTCCACATCGCGGGCGAGGGTCTCGATCTGGGGAGCGAGCGCGTCGAGGGCGAGAGCGGCATCCGCTGCCCGCCACCGCAGGTCGGGGTCCTGGCTGTAGGCGAGTCCCGACTTCAGCGAGGTGCGGGTGCCGAGAGCGTCGACCGCCAGCGAGAGAGCCCTGTCTGCGATTCCCGCATAGACGGAGGAGATGAGCAGCAGGAAGTTCGAGAAGATGCCGAACACGAACGGGTCGGCATTGGGGCCGACGGGCAGGATGCGGGAGATACGTGCCGAAGGAACGACCGCGCCATCCAGCACCGTCGTGTGGCTCTGCGTCGCCCGCATGCCGAGGGTGTCCCAGTCGTCGAGGGATCGCCAGCCGGGGGTCTCGCGCGTGATGAACCCGTGCACGAGCTCGTCGCCGTGGCGACCGAAGACCCCGAGGCGGGTCCACGCGGGCGATAGCGAGGTGAAGATCTTCGTGCCAGTGAACGCGAAGCCGTCGTCGACGGGAACAGCCGTGGTTAGCGAGTCCCACAGCACGAGGTCGTTGCCCGGCTCGCTGTTGCCGAATGCGAACAGCTCACCCGCGGCCGCATCCGTCAGCACCCAGTCGAGCGAGTGGTCGCCGCGGTCGCGGAGCACCTGGGCGACGCCGACCCAGACCAGGTGCATGTTGATGCCGAGCGCCGTCGCGGGGGCGTGCGCGGCGAGCAGCCGCTGGTCGCTGGCCATCTCGAGCAGGCTGCGCGGGGCGAGGTAGCCGGCCTCGCGCAGCTCGACGAGGTCGTCGTCGAAGAAGGCGTTTGCGGCGTCGTAGCCCGCGGCGCGCGAGCGAATCCGGTCGAGAAGGTCGGGAGGGAGCGTCACACCGAAAGGCTACGCGCGTTGACCCGGATGAGGGTCCAGGCGAGCAGGCCGACGAGGGAGCCGGCGATGCCGGCGAGGGCCGCGACGAGCCCGAGTGACTCTGCCACAAGGGGGGAGACCAGCACGAGTACCGCGGTCACGGCAATGGTGGCCGGTCGCAGCACGACCTGCTCCACGATCGGGCGGTGCAGCGTCCACAGCAGCACGAGGAACAGTGCAACGGGAATCGCCGTCGCATAGGCGACCATGGTGTTCGACGCCTCGATGTGGTGCCCGACAGAGACCACCGCGACCTCGAGGCCGGAGCCGATGGCCGCGAGCGCGATGAAGATGCCGAAGTGGCCGTAGCCCCAGATGAACGAGCGCTCGCGGCGCTGCGTGAGCCCCTCGCCGGCCGGCTCGGAGAAGTAGAGCCACCACAGGGTGAAGATGATGACGAGTCCGATCATGGCGATCGTGATGAGGGTCGGGCTCACGCCGCCCTCGGAGATCGAGGCCTGCACGGCGAGGGTAGAGGCGAAGACGCTCTCGCCCAGCAGGATGATCGTGAACAGCTGGTATCGCTCGGCGATGTGGTGGGGATGCCACGTCGTCGATCCGGTGCGCTCCGCCCAGAGCGGCACCGCGAGGTCGAGCACGGCCAGCACGAGGAACGACCACACGGAGCCCTGGTCGGGAAGAGCGAGGCGCGCCATCCAGAGCACCTGCACCGCGCCTATTCCGATCGCATAGCGCACGGCAGTCTGGCGGCCCTCCGGGTGCTCGACGGCCGCCCGCACCCACAGGGCGACGAGCCCGACGCGCATGATGAGGTAGCCGACGGTGATCACGGCGAAGTTCTGCGAGTCGAACGCTGCCGGTATTCCTCCGGCGATCACGAGCACCCCGGCGATGTGCACGAAGGTCAGCACGCGGTACAGCACATCGTCTGTGGCGTAGGCCGAGGCGAACCAGGTGTAGTTCATCCAGGCCCACCAGATGGCGAAGAACACCATGGCGAACGGCACGAGCTTCTCGAGTGGATGGCCGTCTTCCGTCGCGTGGGCGAGCTGCGCAGCCACCTGCGAGATCGCGACGACGAAGGTGAGGTCGAAGAGCAGCTCGAGGGGGGTCGCCGAGCGGTGCTGTTCCGCGGTGTCGCGGGCGGTCATTCGCTGGCGGAGGCCGGTCATGGGGCGATTTTACGCGTCAGTGGCCGATGCTAGCGTCGCTCCATGGTCGAGAGAGAGCGCATGCAGTTCGCCACCGCGGCCGAGTGGGAGGCGTGGCTCGAGACCCACTTCGACGACCCCGCCTATGCGGTCGGCGTCGGCCTCGTCATCGCGAAGAAGGGCTCTCCCGTGTCGACGATCGCGGTGGTCGACGCCCTCGACGTCGCGCTGAGCTTCGGGTGGATCGACGGCATCCGCAACGCCATCGACGAGCACTTCTTCCTCCAGTCCTACATGCCGCGCCGACCGCGCAGCATGTGGTCGCAGATCAACCGCGACAAGGTCGCCGCGCTCATCGCCGCCGGGCGCATGCGCCCCTCCGGTCAGGCCGAGATCGACCGGGCAAAAGCCGACGGGCGATGGGATGCCGCCTACGCCGGATCGAAGACCATCGAGGTTCCCGACGACCTCGCCGCCGCCATCGCGGCCTCCCCCGCCGCCGCCGAGTTCTTCCCGACCCTCAGCAGCCAGAACCGCTTCGCGATCCTGTTTCGCATCGGCCAGGCCAAGCGGCCTGAGACCCGCGAGCGCAGCATTGCGAGGTTCGTTGAGCAACTCGAACGGGGGGAGACCATCTACCCCCAGAAAGCGAAGCCGCGGCCATAGGCTGAGCCCCATGACTGATGCGACCCCGGCCACCCGCTCGAAGCTCGGCCTCATCCTGTGGCTGTGCGCCATCGGCGTCTTCGTCGTGTCGGTGATCGTCGGCATCGTTCTGGCCGCCATCGGCATCTCGCAAGACGGCCTCGCCGCCCTCGCCGTGATCTTCGTTCCGCTCGTCGCGAGCGCGGTCTACGCGCCGCTCACGATCGTCGCGTTCATCGTGAGCATCGTCGGCATCCGCAAGCCGGGCGTGCGTCTCACCCGTGAGTGGGTCGCCGTGATCGGCAGCGGGGTCGGCACTCTCGCGTCTGTCTCCGCCGGCCTGCTCGCACTGAGCGCCTACGGCATGGGCATGTAGAGCAGCTGCGCGATCGCCCGCACACCGGTTTCGACCTCGGCGAAGCTCGTCGAGAGCGGCGAGAGCCCGAGCCGGATGCCGCTGGGGCGCCGAAAGTCGGGAATCACCCCCTGCTGCCAGAGCTGCGGCACCATCGCGGCGAAGGCCGGGTGGTCGATCGTGACGTGGCTGCCGCGCAGAGCGGCATCCCGTGGGCTCGAGACGGTGACGTCGGGCAGCAGCTCGTCGACGAGGTCGAGGGCGTAGGTCGTCAGCGCGATCGACTTCTGCCGCACGGCAGGGATGCCCACCTCGTCGAGGAGGGCGATCATGTCGCGCATCGCCAGCATGCCGATCACCGGCGGGGTTCCGCTGAGGAACCCGCGGATGCCGGGCGCGGGCGCATAGCCCTGCCCCATCTCGAACGGCGCGGCCGAGCCGAGCCAGCCCTGGATCGGCTGCCGCAGCTGCGACTGCAGGTCGGCGCGCACATAGGCGAAGGCCGGCGACCCCGGCCCGCCGTTGAGGTATTTGTAGGTGCACCCGACCGCGAGGTCGACGCCCCAGTCGTCGAGGAATGTCGGCACCACACCGACGGAGTGGCAGAGGTCCCACACGACGAGGGCCCCGGCCTCGTGCACCGCCGCCGTGATGCCCGCGACGTCGGCAAGGTGGCCGGAGCGGTAGGCGACGTGGCTGAGCACGACGACCGCGGTCTGGTCGGAGAGCGGGATGCGGTCGACGGTCACATCACCCGGCTCGATCCAGCGCAGGGTGAGTCCGCACTCCGCCGCGATGCCCTCGAGCACGTAGCGGTCGGTCGGGAAGTTGTCGCGGTCGATGACGAGCTCTGTTCGACCGGGGCGGGCTGCGACCGCCGCCCGCACGAGCTTGTAGAGCAGCACGGTGGTCGAGTCGCCGATGCTCACCTGACCCGGGGCGGCACCGAGGCAGACGCGGCCGAGATCGTCGCCGATCCGCTCGCCCTGCTCGAGCCAGCCTTCGTCCCACCCACGGATGAGGCGGCCACCCCACTGCTGCTCAATGAAACCAGCAACGTGGGTTACCGACGCTTGCAGTGGACGACCAAGCGAGTTGCCGTCGAGGTACGCCACGACCTCCGGGTCGGCGATGAACAGGTCGCGGTACGTCGCGAGCGGGTCGGCCGCGTCGAGGGCGTTCACGCTGCGGCTCCGGGTGAGGCCGTGCGAAACCCGAGCTCGCTGGCCGCGCGCAGCAGTCGAGCGTCGTAGGCGATCACCAGGTCGGCAGCGACTATCGACGCGGTGGCGAGGTGGATGGCATCGAGGCTACGCAGATTGCCAGGGCCGAGCCGCCGGGCGATCCCGATGACCTGCGACGAGAGCGCGCACTCTGCGATTCCTCCAAGAGCAACCTCGATCAGGTCGTTGATGTAGGTCGGGGCGTGGTCGTCGAGCCGGGATCGAAGGATGCGGCTCACCTCGACCGTCCCAAGCGCCGACGACATCAGGATGTCGTTGCTTCGAAGGTGTCGCTGCACGGTCGCGGTGAGATCAACGGACTCGCCCTCGGCGAGGGCACGCTTGATCAGAGCGCTGCTGTCGAGGTAGACCCGCACGCTAGAACCGATCCTCGCGATCGAGCAGATCGAGGCTTGTCATTCCGGGCGGCAGCGTGAGGGGGCTCACTCCCTCGCGCACGGGCCGCGGGGCCGTGACGATCCCGGCGGCAATGAGCTCGTCGAGGGTCGCGGTGCGCGGCGTGGAGAGCCCGAGGAACTCGTCGACAGCCATTCGGATCAGCTCCTGCTGCGAGCGCCCGGTCTTCGCCGACTCCTCGCGCAGGGCCTTCTCAGCCTCCGGCCGCAGTCGCAGATTGGTTGCCATGCTCGATGGTACCAACTGGTACCGCTCTAGCGGGCGCCGATCTGCCGGCGCACCTCGTCGATCGTTCGCATGAGCGAGATCGAGTCGTCGAGGGAGTGCACCGGCGACTCCGTGCGTCCGTCGGCGACGAACTGCGCGAGGGCGACCGCCTCCCAGGCGAGGCCGTCGCGGCCGGCGACGCCGCAGTCGTCGATCCACTCGTGGTGCTCTCCGCCCGCGATGAGCGTGAAGCCAGAGGGCATGACGAAGTTGTCGACCTCGATGCGCCCGGCGCTTCCATGAATGGATGCCGTGACCGAGGTGTTCGCGACGATGCTCGTGGTGATCGCCGCGAGTGCGCCACTCGCCGACCGCAGCGAGACAACCGAATCGGAGTCGACGCCCGTCGGAGCCAGGTTGCCGATGGCGCTGACCGACACGGGAGCCCCGAGCACGAACTGCGCGAACCAGTGGCTGTAGACGCCGGCGTCGAGCATCGCGCCGCCACCGAGAGCGGGGTCGTACCCGCGGCTCGAGGGATCGAACGGCCACTGCCAGCCGAGCACCGCGGTGACGAGGCTCACGTCGCCGAGGTCGCCGCGCTCCAGCAGCTGCGCGATCACATCCGCCTGCGGCAGGTAGCGCGACCAGAGCGCCTCCATCGCGAAGACCCCGGCCGCGCGGGCGGCAGCGGCGATCTCTGTCGCCTGCTCCGCGTTGAGCGCGATCGGCTTCTCGACGAGCACGTGCTTGCCAGCGGCAATCGCGAGCATGGCGAGCGAGCGGTGCTCGCTGTGGGGGGCGGCGATGTAGACGACGTCGACCGCGGCATCCTCGAGCACTGCCGTGTAGTCGCCGGAGCGCTCGATGCCGTGCGTGGCGGCAAAGGCGGCGGCGCGCTCAGCCGAACGCGACCCGACGGCGACGAAGCGCTGGTCGGTGTTGGCGTGCACGGTGCGCACGAAGTCGCCCGCGATCTCGCCAGGAGCGAGCACGCCCCAGCGCAGCACGGGGCCGCCTCGCAGCGGGGTGACTCTGGACTCGGGGAGGGTACTCACGCCGCAAGCCTAAACGCACCCTACCCGTGGAACGCCGGATCCCACGTGGTCTCCAGACCGTCCTCCATGCATGAGCCGAGGCTGGAGCCGAGCCTGCTCCACGAGTCTTTCGCATCCTGGAAGTACATGTCGTGGCTCGAGCCGAATGCCGTCACGGCATCGACGACATAGCCGACCCCCGCTGCCGCTCCCGCAGCGTTCGTGCTGCCGCGGGCCAAGAGGTAGGCCTGCAGCTTCTTCGCCGCCAGTTTCGACGCGGCACTGCCAGCTGCGGGCAAACCCGCCGACAGCGCCGCATTGCCCGCAACGTCGGTGATCTTCGGGCCGTGCGCCCACGAGCCGAGACATCCTGCGAACAGCTCGAAAGTCTTGGTCTGGGCAGAGACGACGGCGGTCGCCTGGTCGAACCGGTCCATGTCCCTCCCGCTGACGCCGAGTGCGCGCAGCCCCGTGGAGGCTCCGGCCATGGCGAGGGCGACGCCCTTCACGATGAGCATGTGGGCGAGAAGGATGCCGGTCGCGATGGTAACGAGACCCGACACGACGCGCTGGGCGACGCTGGACATGACGTTGAGGATCTTCTGGCCCGTGCTCGGGTAGCCGATGTCGACGGTGACCGTGCGGTCCTTGTCGACCACAACCCAGGCGTAGTCACCTTCGTCTCGGTCAGCTCCCGACCAGCCGTGGAAGCTCTCGCCCGCGTGCACGTCGACCTCGAGCTGAACGATGGTGCCGCGCAGGTACTTGCTCTGGTCGTGCGGGCAGTTGCCTGCAGTCGGCGTACTGACACGATCCACGAGGGGAACACTGAAGCAGATCGCCTCGAGCTGCATTGTCGCGGCAGCCATGTGCCCGTTGGCGTCGATGGCGAACGTCGGACCCACGTTCGCGGCTCCGGTCGGATTGACGATTCGGTACCCGTACGAGCCCCACGTAGTGAGTCCGGTGCTCACTGTCTGGCCGGGCCGCGCATAGAGCGGCGGGCATCCGCCGTCGTCGGCAATGACCTCGCCGGGCTCCCCGACGCCGATGTCGCCAAGCTGGCCGCCCTGCGGATACTGGAAGGGAGAGAACCCACCCGACGCGTTCCTCACGACTGTCGTGAGACTGAGCGGCGCGCAGTACTCGACCCGCAGGCCGAGGAACGGAGAGTACAAAACGCTCAGGTCACGATCGGCACCAGAGAAGTAGCGCCGGGGGGGGGGGGGGGGGGGGGGGGGGGGGGGGGGGGGGGGGGGGGGGGGGGGGGGGG
>NZ_JBXMIS010000109.1:0-82071 GCF_057073975.1 Conyzicola sp.
TCGAGCCATGTCCACTCTTACCGCCCTTGCCCTCGTCTGCACGCTCAAGCCCTCGCCCGCACCATCGAGCAGTGCGCTCATGGCCAGCCAGATCCTCATGGAGCTGGAGGGGCGCGGGGTTCCCGGCTCTGCTCTTCGCGTCGTCGACTTCGATGTCAAGCCGGGCGTCGAGAAGGACATGGGGGCTGGCGACGACTGGCCGCACATCCGTGCGCAGGTGCTTGCCGCCGACATCCTTGTCATCGTCTCCCCGACCTGGATGGGGCAGGCCACGAGCGTCGCCCAGCGCGTGCTCGAACGGCTCGACGCCGAACTCGGCGAGACCGACGGGGCTGGCCGCCCGATCCTGTTCGACAAGGTCGCTGTCGTCGGTGTCGTCGGCAACGAGGACGGCGCGCACCACATCACCTCGCAGCTCATGCAGGCGCTCAACGACGTCGGCTTCACGATCCCAGCCCAGGGCGGCACCTACTGGAACGGCGAGGCGATGCACACGACCGATTACATCGACCTCAAGCGGGTGCCCGATGCGACCGCTGCCGCCACGAAGACCGTGGCTGCCAACGCCGCCCACCTCGCAACCGCGTTGGCGGCATCCGGGTACCCCGCCTCGTAGGGAATGACCTGCGCCGTGCCTGTGTTTGACTCAGCAATACGTTTGCATGGAAAGAGGAGCACAGCATGGCGCACGACCTGGAGTTCGGACTCGACACCTTCGGTGACGTCACGGAGGGCCCCGACGGCTCGACCCTGAGCTATGCGCAGGTGATCCGCAACCTCGTCGACCAGGCCGTGCTCGCCGACGAGCTCGGTGTCGACTTCATCGGCATCGGCGAGCACCACCGCGACGACTTCGCCGTCTCCAGCCCGGAGATGGTGCTTGCCGCGATCGCATCGCGCACCTCGCGCATCCGGCTCGGCTCCGCGGTCACGGTGCTCAGCTCCGACGAGCCGGTGCGCGTCTTCGAGCGCTTCGCCACCCTCGACGCCGTCTCGAACGGCCGCGCCGAGCTCATCGTCGGTCGCGGCTCGTTCACCGAGTCGTTCCCGCTGTTCGGGCTCGACCTCCACCTCTACGAGGAGCTCTTCGAGGAGAAGCTCGAGCTCTTCGCCGAGCTGCTCAAGGAGGAGCCGGTGACGTGGACCGGAACGCTGCGCGCTCCGCTGCAGAACCAGCAGGTGTACCCGAAGACGGAGGGCGGCTCTATCCCGACGTGGGTCGGTGTCGGAGGCAGCCCGGAGTCGGTCGTTCGTGCGGCCAAGTACGGCCTGCCACTGACGCTCGCCATCATCGGCGGGGCGAGCGAGCGCTTCGCGCCGTACGCAGAGCTGTACCGTCGCGCGACCGAGCAGTTCGGGCACGGCTTCCGCCCGATCGGCGTGCACTCGCCCGGCCACATCGCCGAGACCGACGAGCAGGCTGCAGAGGAGCTGTGGCCGCACTACAGCGCCATGCACGCCCGCATCGGCGCGGAGCGCGGCTGGGGCCCGATGACGCGCGACCAGTTTCAGAACGAGGTCGCGACGGGTGCCCTCTATGCCGGATCGCCGCAGACAGTTGCGAAGAAGATCGTCGCGACGACACGGGCTCTCGGCAACCAGCGCTTCGACCTCAAGTACAGCAACGGGCGCATGCCGCACGAGCAGCTCATGGCGAGCATCCGCCTCTATGGAGAGCAGGTCATCCCGCTCGTGCGGGCAGAGCTCGCGAAGGACTGACACAGAGGCCCCCGGCGGGTGCCGGGGGCCTCTGCTTCATCGGGTTAGTACGAGGAGTAGACCGTCACCTCGTCTACCGACCACCACTGCGGCGCGACGCCGGTCTGGGTGATGCGGATGTACCGTGCCGTGACCGGGGTCACCGAGATGGGCCGCTTCCAGCCGTACGCGATGCCCGTCGCCGCCGTCGTCCACGTCGTGCCGTTCGTCGACGTCTCGAGCGTGAAGCCGCGGGGGTAGTCCATCGTCGACCCGGAGGGGGTCTGCACGATGACCATCGCGACCGTCTTGTTCGATCCCATGTCGACCTGGTACCACTGGCCGCTCGCCTGCGCGAGACCCGTCGCCCACGCGGTGCCGTTGGCACCGTCGATGCCGGCGGCCGTCGACGAGCCGCCGGCCGTCGAGGAGGCTGTCGCCGTCCATCCGGTGTGGCTGACGGCTACCGGGTTGTAGGTGCTGAGGCCGCCCGCGTACTTCGCGATGGTCGCGACGAACCGCGTGTTCTTCGTGAAGTTGGCCGTGCCGAACTGACCGAGCTTCGACACGAACGTGGCAGAGGCATCGCTGTTGATGATCGGCACCGGCTTCTGGTTGTTGAACCACATTCCCCAGTAGGCGAAGCCATCGGTCTCGGTGCCCTTGACCTTGTAGGTCCAGTTCGACCACGAGACGTTCGAGGCGTTGAGCCCGGCCATGAAGCGCGACCAGACGTCGTCGTTGTAGTAGAGCGAGTACTCGCCATACAGCATCGGCACGCCAGGGTTCGAGAGCTTGGCGGCGAGGCCGTTGAGCTCGTTCGTCACGAGGTTGTTCTGCGAGGTCCAGTCCTTCGAGTTCGGCATGTCGTAGGGGTGGTACTCGTAGACGACGTTGCTCCAGCCGTAGACGGATGGATGCGCGAGCGAGTTCACGCTGAAGAACGCACCGAGGAAGATCGTGTGGTTCGCATCGATGGCGCGCACGGCGTCGTAGAGACGGTCGTAGTACGCGCTCTTCTGCGTCACGTCATCGGCATCCTCTCCGTAGTCGATGAGCGGCTCGTTGATGAGGTCGTAGCCAGCCACGCCGGGGTTGCCGTTGTAGCGCGTGGCGATGGCCTTCCAGATGTCCTCAACCCAGTTCTGGTAGGTCGCGTTGCCCCAGAAGCCGTTCGGGTTCGGACCGATGCGACCGCAGCTGCCCCATGGGCATCCGCCGCCGGGAACCGTGTGCAGGTCGATGAGCACGTAGATGCCGCGCGCGCTCGCCTCGTTGATGACCCAGTCGATCTTCGTCCACGGGCTCGACTTCCACGTGCCGTCGAGGTTGAGGAACTGGTTCCACGCGATGGGCACCCGGATGAAGTTCATGCCGGCCGCCTGGATGTTGTCGAGGTCGGTCGCCGTGAACCAGGTGTCCTGGTGCGCGTTGATGATCGTCTGCGCGCCACTTGTGCCGAAGCGCGAGGTGATCGTGTTCTGCATCGAGTAGTCGTCGTTGTACAGACCGGCCGTGAGCTCGCCGATCGACCACCAGTTGCCGGCCGAGGCCGTCGTGGTGATGCGGAACCAGCGAGCCGACTGGGCAACGAAGCCGATGGTCGTCGCCTTCTTCTGGCCGACGCCGGATGCCACGGTCGTCCACACGGATCCGTCGCGCGAGAGCTGCAGGGTGTACCCGCGCGCCCAGTCGTCCTCATCGCCGGTGTTCTTGGCGGTGTCGGTCGTGACGTTGTTGAGCGTGATGAGCGCCCCCATGTCGACGGTCAGCGATTGGCCGGAGACCTGCGCCGTGCCCGTTGTCCAGCGTGTGCCGGTGTTGTTGTCGTTGACGTTCGCGGGCGTCGCCCCGACCGACGACGAGACATACCATCCGGCGCGGTCGAGGTTGTTGCCGCTCGAGATCGCGATCTCGGCGATCGACCACCACTGGGACGACGTGCCGTTGGATGCGATGCGTAGGTAGCGCCCCGTCTTGCCGCCCTGGAAGTCGGCCTGGATCACGCGGTTGGCGCCGAATCCGCTCGCGACGTGCGTGAAGTTCACGTTGTCGTAGGAGGTGTAGACATCCCAGATGCGCGGGTAGTCATTGGATGTGGCGGCACCGGCATCGAACAGCACCTTGTCCATGTCGACGTTTCGACCGAGGTCGATGGTGTAGCTCTGACCGGGCGCCTGGGCGACACCGCTCTGCCACACCGTGCCGACGTTGCCGTCGAGCCCCATGGCGGTTGTCGTTCCGCCCGCGGTCGAGGTTGCCGTCGCGGTGTGCGTGCTGTTGTTGAGCACGGAGTCGTTGAACAGGTTGATCTCGCCGACCGACCACAGCGCCGCAGCGGCAGTGGTGGCGCTGACGCGCACGTAGCGAGCCACCTGGGGGCTGAACTTGACCGTCGTGACGCCATCCGTTCCCGGCTGGTTCGCGACGCTCAGCCAGGTGGTTCCGTTCGTCGAGGTCTCGACGTTGACGTTGCGGGGGTACTGGCCGGCGTTGCTCGAGTTGTCGATCGACAGCCGGTTGAAGAGGGTCGGCGCACCGAGGTCGAGGCGGATCCACTCCGCTCCGGTCTGGTTGGCGTTGGTCGTCCAGCGGGACGTCGACGATCCATCGAGGGCGTTGGATGAGGTTCCGGCGCTCGCGGTGCTCGACCAGCCGGTGCGGTCGGCGGCGAATTCGCCGAGCGGCGACATCCAGTCCTCCTGGGCGAGCCAGCCTCCGATGTTGGTGCCACGCAGGTTGATGGTCGAGCCGGTGCCGGAGTTGGTCTTCAGCACGTTGCCGCTCGCCTTGATGAAATCGCTCGCGGTGATGGCGGCGGCCTCGGCCTCGCCGGGGGGAGTGGCGACTGTTGCCACGAGTGTTGCCGCGACGAGCGCGGCAATCACAATGCCTCTTCTTCTCATGATCCTCCTTGACCAGTATCGGCACGCGCCGGGGGGCGCGGGCCACGCAGACCGATGCGTCTACGGCGTCAGCATTGCAGAGGACCGGCCACTTTGTCCAGAACTTAAATTAAGCCATGAAAAAAGTAGGATCAGTCACGTTCGGCCCGTGCGTGACCGCTATTGCGTGGCGGAGGAAGCGAGGCGCCGGCGCACCAGGTTCTTGAACCACTCGGCGTCGGGAACACGAGCCAGCAGCGGGCCCGCGATGACAGTCATGAGCACGTAGGCGGTCGCGAGCGACGCCAGCCGGGGATCGACGTTGCCGCTCGCGACAGCGAGGCTCGCGATGACGATAGAGAACTCACCGCGGGGCGTGATGACGAGACCGGTGCGCCATCGTCCGGGAATACCGATGCCCGCCCGCTTGGCGGCGAGGTAGCCGGTCAGGGTCTTGGTCGCGATGGTGATTGCCGCGAGCAGCGCGGCAGGAAGCAGCACCGGGATCATGTCGACCGGATCGGTCGAGAGCCCGAAGAAGACGAAGAAGATCGCGGCGAACAGGTCGCGCAGCGGCGTGAGAAGCTCGACCGCGTTGTGGGCGACCTTGCCAGACAGCGCGATGCCAACGAGGAACGCGCCGACCGCGGATGACACGTTGACCTCTGCCGCGAGTCCGGCGATGAGCATCGTCAGGCCGAGCACGCCGAGAAGCAGGGACTCCTTGTCTTTCGGCGAGAACAGGCTGGAGACGATGCGCCCGTGCTTGAGGGCGATGTAGAGGATGACCAGCACGGCCGCGACGGCGATCGCGAGGGCGATGGCGCCATCCGCGATGCTGGCCCCGATGACGAGGGCTGAGAGCAGCGGGAGGTAGAAGGCCATCGCGAGGTCTTCGATCACGAGGATCGACAGCACGACGGGCGTCTCGCGGTTGCTCAGTCGGCCCAGGTCGCGCAGCACCTTGGCGATGACACCGGATGACGACACCCAGGTCACACCGGCGAGTGCGACGGCGCCGACCGGCCCCCAGCCGAGCACGAGTCCGAAGATCGCACCGGGGGTCGCATTGAGCAGCGCATCGAGCAGACCGGCCATGCGGGACCGCTTGAGGTTGCCGAGCAGCTCATCGGCGGAGTACTCGAGGCCGAGCATGGCAAGGAGGAGGATGACGCCGATCTCCGAGCCGACGAGGAAGAACTCCTCGCTCGCATCGAGCGGGATGAAGCCGCCGTGGCCGAAGACGAGCCCGGCGAGCAGGTAGAAGGGGATGGGCGAGATGCCGAAGCGCCCGGCAACGCGCCCGAGCAGGCTGAGGCCGAGCAGCAGGGCGCCGACCTCGATGAGGAGGAGCGTGGTGTCGTGCACGGCCGGTCGCCCTAGCCCGAGCTGTCAGCGAGGATGTTGGCGAGCTGGTCGAGACCACCGCGCGTGCCGACGGCGACGATCGAGTCGCCGGCCTCGAGCACGAAATCGGGCTTCGGCGATGGGATCGCGTCACCATCGCGGACGACGGCGACGATCGAGACACTCGTGCGGGTGCGAGCCTTGGTGTCGCCGAGCGGCCGGCCGGCGTACTTCGAGCTTGGGCCGAGCAGCAGGTGCTCTGTGAAGAGGCCCGTCGCCTCGTCGGTGAGGTGGCTCAGCTGGCCGAGCATGACCGTGTTGCCGAGGAGGTCGGCGAGCGCCGCTGCCTCCTGGTCGTTGAGGGGGATGGAGTCGGTGCTCGCATCCGGATCGATCTCGTCGAAGAGCGCGAGCTCTCGTGATCCATCGCGATGCGAGACGACGCTGATGCGCCTCCCGCTCGACACGATGACATCATGGCGAAACCCGATACCGGGGAGGTCTACCTTCTCAATGCGCACGGCCACGGTTCGAACCTATCAGGCGCGAAATCTCGAACCTCCGAATCCGGTGGCTGCTGTGCCGACCGTGCTGGCTCAGACCGCTGCAGCGATGCCATCCCATGACGGGATTCCACGCCCGCGCAGCGCGGTCTCGACGATGGTGAGCCCCTGGAGGCCCGGCATGCGCTGGATGTGCTCGTCGAGCTTGCGGATCTCTCGCAGGCCTTCCTCGCCGGCGAAGAGGTGGCTCATGACGTGCTTGACCTCGTCCTTCGGCATGACGCTCGAGCCGACCGGGCCCCACGCGTTCTTGAGGGCGAAGCGGGCGATCACCTGGGCGGTCTTGCTGCGCGCGAGGCGGTCGCGGGCCTGGGTGGCGTAGAAGGCGACGTGGCGGGCTTCCTGCTTGGCGATCCGGCGAAGGAGCACAGCGAGAACCGGGTGCTTCTCGAGGTCGGCGAGCCGGTTGTAGGCGGCGACGGCAGACCATTCGTTGGCGGCGCCCCAGATCATGTGAACGGCGATGAAGTCCTTGCCGATGATGTTGCCCATGAGCGACTGCTTGACCGGGTCGAGGCGGTCGCGCCAGCCGAGCTTGAGGCGTGTCGCCTTCAGCTCGTCGAAGTCGACGGTGATGTCGTGGGCGCCGAGCACGGCGGCAAGTGCCTCGCCATGCCAGAACTCCTCGCGGTTCCACATGGTCATGAAGGCGCTGACCTCCTCCTCCTTGTGGGAGGGGGTGACGAGCAGGTCACGGAGGTAGCAGACCGTGTGGTACTCGATGTCGCACATGTAGCGCAGGCTGCGCAGTGTCGACGCCGGCAGCGGATTGGACTTGAAGTCGTCGAAGTCGAGGTCGCTCCAGTTGACGCTGACGGAGGTGCTCGTGAACTTGTCGATATCGAATGCCATTAGCCTGCAGTGCCTTCCGCTTGGGTCTCTGGTGAGCGCCTGTCGGGTGATTCGGTGCGGGCTCCTGATTCGGCGGGCCCGCTCGACTCGACGCGCGCACGACGCTTCCAGTCGAGGATGTTCCAGCGTTTTTCCTGAGCGTGACGATACAGCTGAAGGTCGGGATTCACCACGTTCGCGTTGCCGACCAGCTGGAGCCAGGCGAGGTCGGCGTGGCTGTCGCCGTAGCCGTAGGACTGGCTGAGGTTGATGCCGTTCGCCGCGGCGTAGTTGCGCAGCCAGGCGGCCCGCGCCTCGTCGACCAGCGGCGGGTCGGCGAGGAAGCCGGTGAGCACGCCGTCGTTGTCGTGCATGCTTCCCGCCACGACCTCGTCGAAGTAGGGAAGCAGCGGCTGGATCATGAGGTCGATCGTGCCGGTGACGAGAATCGTGCGGTGGCCGGCCTCGCGGTGCGCCTTGACCTGGGCGAGGGCCTCCGGCATCGCGCGGCGCAGCAGCTTGCGGCCGACACTGCCGCGAACCAGTCGCTGGATGTCGCTGACCTTGAACCCGTTGTAGCGCCGCATGAACGTGCGGATGAACTCGCCGCGGTCGCGGCGCTCAGCCCGGATGTACTTGGGCAGCGAGAAGCCGAAGTTGACCGCGTCGACGATCCAGCGCTTTGGCGGCATGCCAGACCAGAGCCAGAGGTACTGCTGCACGAGGTTGGACTTGACGACCGTGCCCTCGAGATCGAAGACGGCGACGACGTCGGTGCGCTTCGGCAGCGCGCGGGCGGTGCGCGCCTTCTCCTTGGGGCGGGTGACGAAGGCCTTCGTCATCGTCGTGATCGCGGGGAAGTGCACCTTCTGGGTGTACTCGTGCCAGTCGATCGCGGTGACGTCGAAGCCCTGCGTGGCCTGCAGCTCTGGGGTGAGCGACTGGTGCAGCGCCCGCGTGTTGCGGTCGTCGAAGATGACCTCGGTCTGCACGTAGGCACGGTAGAGCTCCGAGTAGCCGCGCATGACCTCGAGGCCGTGCTGCAGGCGCTTGATCTTGTCGAAGCGCGCGCGACGGCGCTTGGTGAGGGTGCGCTTGCGGGTGATGCGGCGCTCGGCGCGCGCGGCCATGTTCTCGCGCAGCACGAGCGCCTGCTCGACGCGCTCGCCACCGGGGAAGCGCCAGCGGCGCACCTTGACCGGCTCGCCATCCCTCGGCACCGGGTTGTTGACGAAGTACTCGTGCACGTAGCCGTGCATCACGTGGAAGGGCAGCGGATTGCTGCGGCCGGAGGCCACCTGGTAATAGGTGACGTCGTTGGGCTCTGGGTGGGTGCCGGCGACCGCGATGATGCCGTTGACGACGTGGTCGACCGGGATGATGTCGAGCACGCTGTCGGGAACGCCGGGGAACTCCGGCAGCAGACCGCGGCCGTAGGCGATGATCAGCGGGTCGGCCACCTTGAAGCCGTCGATCCATCCGGGGTACGGATGCGCAACGGCGCTCTCGATGATCGAGGGCCGGAGCACAGAGAGACGGTGCCCGCTCTGCGCCCACAGCTCTTCTGCCGCACGCTCGGCGAAGGCCTTCGTGAGCGTGTAGACGTCGGTCCACCCGAGGCTCTCGGCTCGCATGCGGCCGTGGTCGACGAGGGTCTTGGTCACCCAGGTGATGCGAGCGGCCTCGGCCTCTGTCGCGACGGCCTGCGGGCCGGCCTTGCCACTGTTCGCCTTGGCCGCCTCGAGGAAGCCGCGAAGGGCATCGGGCTGGCGCGACTCGTTCTCCACACGGATGCGCGCCGACTTGGCCGCCTCGTACTCCGTGCGCCAGTCGACGTTGTGGGTGAGGGATGCCTCCGGGGAGACACCCTTGCGAATGCCGGCCACATAGGCGGTCGAGACGTGCACGACGTGCGGATTGCTGCCACTGTCGAGCAGTGCGCCGTAGACGCTGAACGCGCCGCCGACGTTGGTGTCGAAGGCCTCGTCGATGGGCGGGTCGAACGAGACGGTCGATGCGCCGTGGATGACGACGTCGATGTCGTTGGGGAGCTTGCCGACGTGGGCGAGGCTGCCGTTGACGACCGTCACGCGGCGGGCGACCTCCTTGAGGGCCTTCTCCTCTCCGCCAACCGACTCGATCCAGTTGGTGAAGACGGGCTTGCGCATGAGCTGGGTGAGCCGCTGCTCGACCGGGGCGCTGCCCTTGGCGCGGATGAGCACCGAGATGCGGGTCTTCGGGTATGCGCTGAGCAGGCGCTCGAGCACGGCCTGACCGACGAATCCGGTGGCACCGGTGAGGAAGACGTGCTCGTTGGTGAGGCCGTTGGCCCGCGCCTTCGATGGCTTGGCGACTGCTGCGGTCTTTGCGGTCGTGGTCTTGGGTGTGGGGGTCATGCTGCGCTCCTGGTTCCTGCGGTTCGGGCGATGAGCCCGAGTCCGGAGAGGCCTGGCAGGCCGTCGATGGCGGAATCGATGCTCTCGGCCAGCCCGGGGGACGAGCGGAAGAGGCGGTCGAAGAAGAAGTGTCGATCAGAGGTGGGGAGCTCGTCTGCGCCGATCGGCCACGCCGACCGGGAGAGTCGCTTGCGAGCGAGGTTCGATGCCGTCACCGAGGCTCCGAGTCGGTACTCGGACTGCGGCTCGAAGAAGGTGAGGTGACGCGCCTTGATGCCGATGACGGTCTCCATCGTCGAGGCGAGCTCTGTGTTCGGCTCCAGCTCGGCGATGCGGGCGTAGGCCGCCTGCGTCAGCCAGCCGTCGATCGCACCGGTGGCCATGTGCACGGCGAGCATGGGGACGCCGATGTGGTTGGCGACGAGGGACTCGCGGATGGGGGCGAACCGCTCCGCCACCTCTCGGCCGAATCGCACGATGGCAGGTCTCCGCGGAGAGGCTGGCAGGGGAGCGTGCGCGGCGAGGATGCCAGAGAGGGCGTCGGCGATCCAGAACTTCTCGAATGCCCACGTGGTGAGGAAGGCTGTGATTCGGGCGTCCTTGTGCGTCGGGGTGACGAGCACGGTTCGGAGGTGCTGCATCGTTGAGCGCTCCACTGCCTGCAGCAGCGCGATGGTGCGAAGCGTCTCGACGCTGAGAGGGGAGGACTCGTACGCCTCGAGGTTCAGTCCCTCTCGCAGGTTGCCGACCGCCGTGCGCGCGTACTCGCGCACGTCGAAGTCAGGAGCAGGGCGATTGACGTCGTCGACGTTCGAGCCACTGTATTCCGGCAACTGCATACCTCTCGGGGTCGGGGGAACCACTCGTCAGGCACGAGTCTACGCAGTATCGCTACGCTCCCCGTAGCGTAATGTTAGGCACATGGTTACGGCTCTCATCACGGGCGGAACGTCGGGCATCGGCGCCGAATTCGCCAAGGGCTATGCGCGCCGTGGCTACGACATCGTCCTCGTCGCGCGCGATGCCGCCCGACTCGAGTCCACGGCGACAGAGCTGCGCTCGCTCGGCGCCCCGAGCGTCGAGCTCTTTCCGGCCGACCTGGCGGACCGATCGCAGGTCGCGCGCGTCGCGAACCGCATCGAGGATGCTGCCTCGCCCATCGACATCCTCGTCAACAACGCGGGCTTCGGCCTGCACATCAAGCTCGCGACACCCGATGTCGAGCCGCTCGACACCGCCTTCGACGTCATGTGCCGCGCAGTGCTCGTGCTCAGCGGGGCCGCAGCGCGGGCCATGACCTCGCGGGGGAGCGGTCGCATCGTCAACATCTCGAGCACGGCGGCATTCATCACCACCGGGGCATACTCCGCGATCAAGGCGTGGGTGCTCAACTACACCGAGGGGCTCTCCAACGAGCTGCGCGGAACGGGGGTGACCGCGCTCGCGGTCTGCCCGGGATGGGTGCGCACCGAGTTCCACGAGAGGGCAGGCATCAACGCCGGCTCGATTCCGAGCTTCCTCTGGGTCGATGCGGCGTCGACGGTCGAGACCGCGATCCGCGCATCGGAGCGCGGCCGCACGATCGTCGTGCCGAGCGCCCGGTACTCCGTGATCATGTGGGTCATCCGCCACCTGCCGCGCGCAGCGGTGCGCTGGATCTCGCGCGCGATCTCCTCCAGCCGCGACGACGCGCCGGTGGCCACCTCCGCGCACGGGGCCGGCACTCGCTGATGGCCGACGAGATCGAGACGCGGCACAACGACCGCTTCACCTCCCCGCTGTTCGTCGGCATGCGCTTCGTCGCCCAGCGACTCATGCTCAAGCCGCTCGTCTGGAGTCTGACGAAGGTCGAGGTGCACGGCGCTGCGCGCCTCAAAAAGCTCGGGCCGTCGTTCGTCGTCGTCGCCAACCACTCGAGCCACCTCGACGCACCGCTCATCATCGGCGGACTTCCCTATCGCCACGCGCGCTACCTCGCGGCCGGGGCTGCTGCCGACTACTTCTTCGACGTCAAGTGGCGAAAGTGGCTCACCGCGCTGTTCTTCAACGCGTTCCCTGTCGACCGCGTCGGTGCCCGCAAGAGCGGCGGCCTGTCGAAGGGACTGCTCGAGCGCGGCGTGCCGCTGCTGATCTTCCCAGAGGGCGGCCGCTCCGCCACCGGCGAGATGGGCCGCTTCAAAGCCGGAGCGGCAGCACTTGCGATCACCTGCGACGTGCCGTGTGTTCCGGTGGCCATCGTTGGCGCGAACGTGGCCATGCCGCGCGGCCAGAGCTGGCCGTCGAGGGGCCGGTATCGTGTCGCGATAGTCTTCGGCGCTCCCATGCGCCACCATGACGGTGAGACCTCAGAAGAGTTCTCCCACCGCCTTGCCCTCGAGGTTGAGAAGCTGCACGCTTCCGTGACCATCCCGGGCGTCCCGAAAATAGAAGCGAAGGGCAAGAAATGACTGACGTCAAGCACATGAAGTGGTGGGGTTGGGGCAACGAGGGCGTTGGCTTCCACTACGAGGACAAGCCCGGCTTCGCGCCGTTCGTGATCCGCAACGTCGGCCTTGACCTCGAGAACGCCACCAAGCAGGGCGAGCCGGTCTTCGAGGAGCTCAACGTTCCGAAGAGCAACGTGACCGCCGCCTTCACCAAGACGCTGACGGGCATCGTCGGAGCCGACAACGTGTCGACCGACGACAAGCTGCGCGTCATCCACACCTACGGCAAGAGCCTTCGCGACCTCGTGCGCATTCGCAACAACTGGATCGAGCGCGCCCCCGACGTCGTCGTCTACCCTGCCGACGAGGCAGAGGTGCTCGCGGTGGTGCAGGCGGCCGTCGCGGCAAACGCCGTCATCATCCCGTTCGGCGGCGGCAGCAATATCGCCGGCAGCCTCGAGCCGCTTCCCACCGAGAAGCGCACCGTCGTCTCGCTCGACCTCGGCAGGCTTCGCCTCGTCACCTCCATCGACGAGGAGTCGGGCCTCGCCGTCATCCAGGCCGGAGCCCAGGGCCCCGACCTCGAGAAGCAGCTCAACGACAAGGGCTGGACGATCGGCCACTTCCCCGACAGCTTCACCCACTCGACCGTTGGCGGCTGGGTCGCCACCCGCTCCAGCGGCATGCAGTCCGACAAGTACGGCGACATCGCCGACATCGCGCGCGGCCTTCGCGTCGCCCGCGCCGACGGCCTCCTTGTGCTGCGCGCGCTGCCATCCACCTCGAGCGGACCGAGCGTTCGCGAGATGATCCTCGGCTCCGAGGGCCGACTCGGCGTCATCACCGAGGTGACGGTTCAGGTGCACCGTGTTCCAGAGAAGCGCGATGTCTACGCCTACTTCTTCCCGACCTGGGAGGCGGGTATCGCGGCGATGCAGGCGATCTCGGAGTCGGATGCCGCGCCATCCATCACCCGCATCTCCGACGCCCGCGAGACCGAGTTCTCGCTCTCGACCTCGAAGAAGCGCAAGGGACTCGACAAGTTCATGGCAGAGACCGCTCTGCCGAGGATCATGCAGGCCAAGTGGGGCAAGGACCTCAGCGGCCTGTGCCTCTCGTTCATCGGCTACGAGGGCTCGCCGCAGCACGCGAAGCGCCAGCGGCTGCTCGTCGAGAAGATCATCCGCGACCACGACGGCATCACCTTCGTCGGCACCGGCCCCGGAATCCTCTACGACCAGAAGAAGTTCGACACCCCGTACATCCGCGACTTCCTTCTCGACATGGGCGCCGCCGGCGATGTGTCAGAGACCGCCATGCCGTGGTCGAGGGTCAACCAGGTGCACGACGCCGCCTACGCTGCTGCGCAGTCGGCGTTCGACGAGATCGGCATCAAGGGCTGGATCATGTCGCACATGAGCCACTCCTACCACTCGGGTGCGTGCCTCTACTTCACGTTCGCGTTCGTTTTCAAGAACGACCCGATCGCAGAGTACAACCTGGTCAAGAACCGCATCCAGCAGTCCTTCGTCGACAACGAGGCGACCATCTCGCACCACCACGGCGTCGGTGTCGAGCACTCGCCGTGGCTGGAGGAGGACATCTCCACTGGCGGCGTCGTCGTCATGAACGCGCTGTTCTCCGGTGTCGATCCAGGGTCGAACTTCAACCCCGGCAAGATCACGGCCGACCCGAAGCACGAGAAGTCGGCTGGCGCGGCTGGCCGCTTCGGTGCGACCTCTGCTGCAGCGGCGAAGAAGGCTCCGGCGAAGAAGGCAGCGGCTGCGAAGGCTCCCGCTGTGAAGGCTCCAGCCGTCAAGACGGCAGCGGCAGCCAAGGCTCCGGCGGTGAAGGCTCCGGCAGCCAAGGCTCCCGCGGCCAAGAAGACACCAGCCAAGGCGTAAGGGGTCGGCCGACTCGGCCTACTCAGCGGCGAGGGCTGGCCACAACAGGGCCAGCACCTCGTCGGCCCAGCTCTCGCTGGTCGACTTGCCGCGAATCGACTCCGCCATGAAGGTGCCGAGCAGCAGGCTGATGAGCAGCTCGACGTCGATCGACTCGCGCAGCTCACCCGCCGCTTTGCGCTCTCGCAGCGCATCGCGCAGCGGCTGGCTGCGGGTGCGGATCATGCCGAGCAGCAGGGCCGTGAACTCCGGGTCGTCATTGACGAGCAGTGCGGCGACGGTTCCGCGTCCGACCACGTTGTCGATGGTGTCGCGGGCGTGCCCGAGAAACCAGTGCAGCATCGCGTAGGCGGTGAGATCGGGCGGCACCTCCATCGAGGTGCTCGACGAGTAGACGACGGCGCGCAGAAGCGAGCCACGGTTCTCGTGTCGGCGGTAGATGGTGGTCTTGGCGACGCCGGAGCTGTGCGCGACGGCCTCGATGGTGACGGCGAGGGGTCCCCGGCTGCGCAGGATGTCGAGGGCAGCACTCTCGATGCGCTCGTCGACTGCACCGCGCGCTGCCATCCCGATCCTCCGCTCCTCGCTACGCTACGTCCATCGTAGCGGCGGGGTGCGTCAGCGCCGCGGAGCGGGCGGTGGGGGAACCTCTTTGGCGAGGATGACGTCGTCGAAGGCGATCGTGACCAGCCCGCGAACGGTGGCCACGACGATGTGGGTGTCGTTGCGACCGCTTACGTAGCCGACGGCATCCGTTGCACCGTTGTCCTCATCGTGCAGGCGGTAGCGAATGACGACGCGGATGCCGTCGCCGGCTCCCCGAAGCAACTCGACGCCGGTCATCGGCGCCGACGCCTGCCGCGCACGATCGCCGTGGCGATGATGAGCACGAGGCCGAGGCCGAGGATCCCTGCCGCCACCGCCCCGAGCAACCCCGTGTCGAAGGCTGCCGACTGCTCGACCACGGGCGTTGGCGACGGGGTTGGCTCCGGTTCCGGCAGCTCGTAGTCGAGGGTGACCCAGCCGTCGACCGTGGTGTCGGTGCGCAGGGCGTAGGCGGCAGGGTCGAGGGTGCTCGGGTAGCTGCCGCCGCCGGCTCCATCGCCCTTGAAACCTCCGGCGCCTCCACCGCCCCAGCCGGCGCCGCCGCCGGCGCCGTTGTCGCTGCCGACGGTTCCGCCGCTGCCCTGCAGTCCTGTTCCGCCCGGCCCGCCCCACGGGGCGCGACCAGTTCCGCCCGTTCCCTCGGAGCCGGGAAGGCCCGCATTGCGACTTCCGGCAGTGCCTGCGGGCGTTCCGCCACCGCCACCACCACCACCACCACCGTCAGTCGCCGCTCCGCCGCTGCCTCCTCCGGCACCGGCGAGGAGGACGACCTCTCCGTCAATCAGTACGGCGGTGCTTCCGCCGCCTCCTGCTCCCTTGATTCCCACTCCGCCGGTGCCGTAGCCGGCGCCCCCTTGCCCGGTGGCGCTGCCATCTGCGCCGAGCACGATGGTCAGCGACTGGCCGGGCGTCACCTCAAAGGCCGAGGTGACAACGGCACCGAGGCCCCCGGGCCTGGTTGGTACGAAACTGCCGCCATTGCCTGCTGCCGCGGTGATGGTGACGCTCGTGACGCCCTCCGGCACGATCCATTCCGCCGGAGTGCCCGCGGGGTGGTCGGCTGTCGTGAACGTGTCAGTCGTGGGAATCGTGGCCAGCAGCAGCGCGAGCAGGATCGCGGCCGCGTTCACCATGCACCCGGCTTGTAATCCTTGAGGAAGACGCCGAAGAGCTCCTCGCCAGCCTCGCCGCGCACGATCGGGTCGTAGACGCGGGCCGCTCCGTCGACGAGGTCGAGCGGGGCATGGAAGCCCTCCTCAGCGAGACGCACCTTCGTCGGGTGCGGTCGTTCATCGGTGATCCAGCCGGTGTCGACGCTCGTCATGAGAATGCCGTCGGTCTCGAACATCTCGCGGGCGCTGGTGCGGGTGAGCATGTTGACCGCAGCCTTCGCCATGTTGGTGTGCGGATGCCCTGGGCCCTTGTAGCCGCGGCCGAAGACGCCCTCCATCGCGCTGACGTTGACGATGTACTTCCTCGTCGCGGCCGAGGCCTGCATCGCGGGTCGCAGCTTCGAGATCAGGATGAACGGTGCGGTCGTGTTTGCCAGCTGCACCTCGAGCATCTCGAGCGGGTCGACCTCCTGCACATGCTGGGTCCAGGAGTTCTGGTGGTCGAGGTCGGGCAGCAGCCCACCGGCGTCGATCGCGGTGCCGGCAGCAAGGCGGTCGAGCGAGCTCGACCCCGCTGCCATCGCCTGCTCGGTGAGCTCCTCTGCCTTCGCGGCTGCCGCGGCGAGGATCGGGTGCGCTGCCACCGACTGCTGCAGCGCGAGCGGGTGCTGGTCGTTGGTGTGGCCGAAGGTCACGAGCTCCGGCAGCGGGCCATCGGGCAGGGGCGCGAGCTCGGCGTCGACGAGCGGCTGGTAGGCGCCCGGCGAGCGGCGCACCGTCTGGGTCGCGTTGTTGATGAGGATGTCGAGCGGCCCCGCCTCGCTCACCGACTCGGCGAGCCCGATGACCTGTGCCGGGTCGCGCAGGTCGATGCCGACGACGCGCAGGCGGTCGATCCACTCCGGCGAGTCGGGCAGGGAGGTGAAGCGGCGCACCGCGTCACGGGGAAAGCGGGTGGTGATCGTCGTGTGGGCGCCATCCCGCAGCAGGCGGAGGGCGATGTACATGCCGATCTTGGCGCGGCCGCCCGTGAGCAGGGCGCGCTTGCCGGTGAGGTCGGTGCGCGCATCGCGCTTGTCGTGGCTCAGCGCAGCGCAGTCGGGGCAGAGCTGGTGGTAGAAGGCGTCGACGAGCGTGTACTTCTGCTTGCAGATGTAGCAGGAGCGCGGCACAAGGAGCTCGCCGGCGGTCGGGGTCTTCGTGCGTGTGGCGATCGGGATGCCGCGGGTCTCGTCATCGATGCGATCGGGAGCCCCGGTCGCGGTGGCCGCAACCACGGCGCGGTCCGCCTCGGCGATGCGCTGTCTCTTCTCCGCGCGGCCGACCTGCTTGACGGCCTTGAACATCTTGGCCGTCGCGCGTCGCACGGTGACGAAGTCGGGGTCGTCATCCTCGAGATGGGCGAGCTGGGCGAGAACTCGGAGGGTCGTCTCGAGCTCCGTCGGGTCGATCTGCGGAGTTTCGGAGGGCACACGAAATTGTATGCCGCGCCCCGGCTACGCTCGACCCATGGCCTCCGCTCTGCTCGACCTGCTGCCGAGGCCCTTCGACCCGGATGCCGCCTTCGATGCCTTCTCGTCGTTCTGGACGGGCCGCGGTCTGTCGCTCTACCCCGCGCAGGAGGAGGCGCTTATCGAGATCGTGTCTGGCGCGAACCTCATCCTCAGCACCCCGACGGGCACGGGCAAGTCGCTCGTCGCCATCGGCGCTCACTTCGCCGCGATGGGGCAGGGGCGGCGGAGCTTCTACACGGCCCCGATCAAAGCGCTGGTGAGCGAGAAGTTCTTCGCGCTCGTCGACATCTTCGGCGCAGAGAACGTCGGCATGATCACTGGCGACTCCTCGGTGAACTCCGACGCTCCGATCATCTGCTGCACGGCAGAGATCCTCGCCAACCTCGCGCTGCGCGGGGGAGCCGACACCGACGTCGACCTCGTGGTCATGGACGAGTTCCACTTCTACGCCGACCCAGAGCGGGGCTGGGCGTGGCAGGTTCCACTGCTTACTCTGCCGCGGGTGCAGTTCGTTCTCATGTCGGCGACCCTCGGAGATGTCTCGAGAATCGCCGACGACCTCACTCTCCGCACGGGGCGCGAGACCGCCGTCGTCACCGGGGTCGAGCGGCCTGTTCCGCTGACCTACGAGTACGCGCTCACGCCCGTTCACGAGACGGTGGAAGACCTGCTCGCCACCAAGCAGGCCCCCGTGTACATCGTGCACTTCTCCCAGGCAGCCGCCCTCGAGCGAGCGCAGGCGCTGTCGAGCGTCAAGATCGTGACGAAGGAGCAGCGAGACGAGATCGCCGACGCGATCGGGGCGTTCCGTTTCTCCACGCGCTTCGGGCAGACGCTCAGCCGCCTCATCCGGGCCGGAATCGGCGTGCACCACGCCGGCATGCTGCCCAAGTACCGGCGGCTGGTCGAGCAGCTCGCCCAGCAGGGGCTGCTGCGCGTGATCTGCGGCACCGACACCCTCGGGGTCGGCATCAACGTGCCCATTCGCACCGTGCTGCTCACGGCGCTGACAAAATACGACGGAACCCGGATGCGGCAGCTCACTGCACGGGAGTTCCACCAGGTCGCCGGTCGCGCCGGCCGCGCGGGCTACGACACCGCGGGAACCGTCGTCTGCCAGGCGCCGGAACACGAGGCGGAGAACGCCAGGCTCGTGGCCAAGGCAGGGGACGACCCGAAGAAGCTCAAGAAGCTCGTGCGCAAGAAGGCGCCAGAGGGCTTCGTGTCGTGGGGCCAGCCGTCGTTCGAGCGGCTCATTGCCGCCGAACCGGAGACCCTTGTGTCGAGCATGCAGATCACGCACTCGATGATCCTGAACGTGATCGCCCGAGAGGGCGATGCCTTCACCGAGCTGCGCGACCTCATCTTCGGCAGCCACGAGCCGCGGGCGCGGCAGCTGCAGCTCGCGCGCACGGCGCTGTCGATCTACCGCACGCTGCGGGCGGCGGGAGTTGTGACGCAGGAGAACGGCGTCATTCGCCTCACCGTCGACCTGCAGCCGAACTTCGCCCTCAACCAGCCCCTCTCGCCCTTCGCCCTCGCGGTGTTCGAGCTGCTTGACCCAGAGAGCCCCACCTACGCCCTCGATGTGATCTCCATCATCGAGTCGACCCTCGACGATCCGCGGCCGATCATCTCGCAGCAGCAGTTCCTCGCGCGCGGTGAGGCCGTGAACGCGATGAAGGCCGAGGGCATCGAGTACGACCAGCGCATGGAGCTTCTGGAGGAGGTTCGGCATCCTCAGCCGTTGAAGGAGCTGCTGGATGCCACCTTCGGCGAGTACCTGAAGACCCAGCCATGGGTGGCCGACTTCGAGGTTCGGCCGAAGACCGTGGTGCGCGACATGTACGAGCGGGCGATGACGTTTGCCGACTATGTCGGCTACTACAACGTGGCGCGCAGCGAGGGCCTCGTGCTGCGATACCTCAGCGATGCGTACCGGGCGATTCGCCAGACCGTTCCAGACGAGGCGAAGAACGAGGATTTGCTCGACCTCATCGAGTGGCTCGGCGAACTCGTGCGGCAGGTCGACTCGAGCCTGCTCGACGAGTGGGAGCAGTTGATCAACCCGACCGCTCCGGTGGAGGGGCCGGTGCTGCCGCCCGCGCCGCCGTCGGTGGTAGCCAACCCCCGCGCGTTCCGGGTGCTCGTGCGCAACGAGCTGTTCCGGCGGGTGCAGCTCGCCGCCCTCGACAAGGTCGAGGAGCTCGAAGCGCTCGACCCGGACTTCGACTGGGATGCCGCCCTCGAGCTGTACTACGCGGAGCACGATTCGATCGGCACCGACGGCGACGCCCGCAGCTCTGCGATGCTCGTCGTCGATGAGGGTGCGTTCCTGTGGACGGTGCAGCAGATCCTCGCCGACCCCGCGGGCGACCACGACTGGCGCATCAGGGCGACCGTCGACCTTCTTGCCTCCGAGGAGGCGGGTGTCGCGGTCATCGCCGTGCAGTCGGTAGCGCGCTTGGACGGGTGAGCGCTGGTGCCGGCCGTCGGGACCGATTGCCGGTGCCCGAAGTTCGCACCGCGGTCGCCGCGGGTCAAGACCGAGCCCGCCTGCGGTCTCTCACGCAGCTCCGTAGGCACCGTCGTTTGACTCGGCCCCAACAGGACCGGCCAACAGGACGTGAGGTCATGTAGATCAGTCCTGTTAGCGCCGAGTAGGTGCGCCACGCCAGGTTTACTGCAGAGTCAGAGAGCGCACACGGTGAACTGGGTGGGCAGAGTGCGACGGACGGCCCCCGCGCCGACTAGAGCCCGAGCACCCGCGAGAGGTACGCGTTGCCGAACTTGCGGTCGGGGTCGCGCGCGAGCACGAGAGACCGGAAGTCGTCGTAGCGCGGGTACAGCGGCGCGATCTCCTCGACCCCGGCGTGGAACCACTTGCCCCAGTGCGGCCGCGCTCCGAGGGGCAGCAGTGCCTGCTCGATGATCGGCAGGGCGGCGGAAACCTCGACCGGCAGCTTCTTCCAGGTGAAGTGGATGTTGACGCAGTCGGTGTCGTAGGCGCCGCTCATCCACAGCGAATCCGCCCGCATAGTGCGGATCTCGGTGATGTGCAGCAGAGGCGTGACGAGCGGCGACAGGGCGCGTATCGCCTCGAGCGCGGCGATCGCGTTGACGCGGGGCACGAGGTACTCGCTCTGGATCTCCTCGCCGTTCGACGGGGTGAACTCCATGCGGAAGTGCGGCAGCCGGTCGCTCCACAGCCCCGGCACGCCGCCCTGCTGGGTCGTCGAGGAGGCGTCGATGTCAGGCAGCGGGTGACGGTCGGCCTCGCGCTTGCGGGCTCCGAACAGCTCACCGCGCACCTTTCCGGGCACGAGCTGCTTGAGCCAGGTCGAGCCGATGGTGTCGCCGCTCCAGTCGGTGAACATCGAGACGCTGTAGGCGGCTGAGGTGATGCGGTCGAGGTTCTCGAGGGCGGCATCCCACGGCAGGTCGTCCCAGACGTCCTGTCGCACCTGGAAGGCGGGTTCGACATCCAGCGTGATGGTGGTCAGGATCCCGAGCGCACCGAGAGAGACTACCGCGCCGTCGAAGTCGTCGTCCACCGGCTGCAGCGAGACGAGCTCCCCGTGCGCGTCGACCATGTCGAACCCCGCAGCCGCGCCGGCCAGGTTGCTGTTGCCATCGCCGGATCCGTGGGTGCCCGTCGCCACGGCTCCCGCCACCGAGATGTGCGGGAGGGAGGCGAGGTTGTGCAGGGCGAGCCCGTGGGGCTTGAGGGCTGTCGCGATGTCGCCGTAGCGCATCCAGGCCGCGACCTTCACCGTGTCGTCGTCGATGACCTCGAGCGAGTGCGGCAGTGCCGAGGTGTCGACGAGCACACCGTCGGTGTCGGCCAGGTCGTTGAACGAGTGGCGGCTGCCGAGGGCGTGAACCCGCGGGTTCGCTGCAACGATGTGCTGCAGCTCCTCGACAGTACGAGGGGTGACGATGCTGGCCGCGGCGTAGGTGTGGGTGCCGGCCCAGTTGTGGGCCGGGGAGGGGGAGCTCATGCTCCCATTCTCCCCGGCCCGTGCGACTACTCGTACCGCAGCGAGTCGATGGGACTCTGGCGCGCCGCCCGCGAGGCGGGAAGCACGGCGGCGACGAAGGCGATGGCCATGACGAGCAGCAGCACCGTCGCGATGGAGAGCGGGGTGAAGGCGATGATCTGGAGCCCTGCGAGGCCCTCGAGCAGCCCGTTCGACAGCACGGAGCTGATGACGGTGCCAGCTCCCATCGCGATGACCGCGCCGATGGCGCTGCCGAGGAGTCCGATGAACACGGCCTCGAGGCTGAACAGCCCGAAGATGCGTCCGCCGCTCATGCCCATGGCCTTCATGAGCCCGATCTCGCGGGTGCGCTCCTGCACGCTCATGAGCAGCGTGTTGATGATGCCGAAGCCGGCTGCGATGAGCGCGATGATGGCGAAGGCGTTGAGCACGAGGATGATGCCGTCGATGACCGCCTTGAAGGCGCCGAGCTGGTCGGCGGTCGTGACGCCCTCGTAGCCCGCGTCGACAAGAGCAGACTTGAGGTCGGCGATGCCGACCGCGTCGAGGGAGTCGTCGAAGCGAGCGGTGGCCGTCGCGAAGCCCTGGTCGCCGGTCACACCGGTCTGCTGCAGATCGAACAGGGATGCCGTGAGCTCGTCGTTCATGAGGGCGGTCGACCCGAACAACGTGGGCTCCTGCACTCCCGCGACGGTCGCGTCCAGCTCGTGCTGCGTTCCCTCGCCGTCCGTGACGGCGATCGTCACGGTGCTGCCGACGGCATCCGCGTTGCTCGAGAATCCGAGCGGGTCGACGAAATCGGTGGGCAGCACCAGCTGCGGCTCGCGCGCGCCCGGGTCGAACGAGCCCGCGACGAGGTCTGGGCTCTCGCCCGCCTCGCCGACGCTGATCTCGAATCGGTCTCCAGAGCCGTACTGGATGTAGTCGGGGCCAACCGCGACGACGGCCTCGGCGGAGACGATGCCGTCGATCCCGCGCAGGGTCTCGAGGTCGGCGTCGTCCATGGCGAGCACGGAGAATCCGGGAGGGCCGTCGGCGGCGATGGCGGACGCGGCCTCCGGGTCGTACTTCGTCGGCCCGTCCGTCTCCTCCGTCTGCTCCTGCGGCTTGGTGATGCTCATGACGTCGTCCGCGCCGATGGAGGAGAGCTGGGTGTCGATGTAGTTGTTGATGCCGGTGCCGAGCCCGTTGGTGATCGTGAGGGTGAACGCCCCGATGAAGATGGCGATGACGGTCAGGCTGGTGCGTAGCCTGCTGCGGAACGAGTTGCGGATCGCCCCGCGGATGACGTCGACGGCCCTCATGCTGCCACCGCCTCTGACTCGGTGGTCGAGCCCGTCGAGGCAAGGGACTCGACGATCTCCCCGTCGCGGAGGTAGATGCGGCGGTCGCAGCGCGCCGCGAGGTCCTCGTCGTGGGTCACGATGACGAGGGTGATGCCCTGGTCGCGGTTGAGGGCGAAGAGCGTGTCCTCGACGGCGGCGCCGGTGGCGCTGTCGAGGTTGCCGGTCGGCTCGTCGGCGAAGATGATGCGCGGGTTGTTGACGAGGGCGCGGGCGATGACAACGCGCTGCTTCTGGCCACCAGAGAGATCGGTCGCCTTGTTGAGCGCCTTGTCGCCGAGCCCGAGGCGCACGAGGGTGTCCATGGCGCGGCGCTTGCGCTCGGCGGGGCGCACCCCGGCGATCACGAGTGGCAGCATGACGTTCTCGAGCACCGTCGCGGTCGGCGTGAGGAAGAACTGCTGGAAGACGAAGCCGAAGGTGCGGTTGCGCAGTTCGTTGAGCTTCGCGCCCGTGAGCTTCTCTGCCGGGTGACCGTCGACGACGAGGCTGCCAGAGGTGGGGGTGTCGAGCATGGCCATGATGTGCATGAGCGTCGACTTGCCCGACCCGCTCTTGCCGACGATGGCGACGGATTCGCCCTCGGCGATGTCAAGACTCACCCCCGTGAGGGCGTCGAAGCGGCTCGGGCCGCTGCCGTAGACCTTCGTGAGGTCGGTGATGGATAGCACTGTGCTTGTCATATCCACAGGCTCCCGCAGGTGAGCGGGCCGCACATCCGCCACAGGGCCGAACGGCGGCTACTCCTTTCGGCGTAGCGGGGAGCTACGGCAGCAGGATCGCGATGGCGACGACGGCCGCAGCGATCAGGACGGAGTAGAGCATGATCTGCGCGCCCTTCTTCTGGTCTGCGCGCCGCTGCTCGGCATCCATCACGTTCTCCACTGCTCCGACCGATGTGCCGAGGTTGTAGAGCCCGCGCATGGCGAAGCCGACGCAGAAGTGCATCGCCGACTGAAGGAATCCGTTCGCGGCGGTCGCCGCCGGGATGGCAACGAGAACGCGCAGCACGTCGGGCACCCCGAGGAGCGGGAAGGCGACGAGAGCGGCGACCGTCACCACGAGCCCCGCCCAGCCGAGCTGGCGGCGCGCGCGACGCTCCGCCGGGCCGATGTTGCAGACGCCGGGAACATAGGTGCTGGTCATGCTCCCATTGTGCGCCCAGTTGCTGCTCATAGGCTGTCACAGTGAAGTTTCGTCGCGACCTGCTCGAGCGTGGTGAGTCGACCTATCGCCCCCGTCGCACCAACGGCGTGACGTGGTACCGCAGCCGGGCTGTTGTCGACGGGCTCGCGGTCGTGGTCAAGCGCTTTCCGCGGCCAGCGGATGTCGAGAACCCGGCCCGCAACTACGTGCTCGTGCACGGTCTCGGAGTCTCGTCGCACTACTTCGAGAGGCTTGCTGCCGCCCTCGCGCACGACGCCAACGTGTGGCTCGTCGATCTGCCGGGCTATGGATCCTCGCCCCGCCCTCGTCGCGACGTCACGATCCAGGAGCACGCGCGCGTCCTCGGGCTTGTCGTCCACTCCTCTGGCGTATCGGAGCCGGTGCTCGTCGGGCACTCGATGGGATGCCAGGTCGTCACAGAGATCGCCGTGACGATGCCAGAGCTGAGCGACTCGATCGTGCTGCTCTCGCCCGTCACCAATCCGGAGCGCCGCACGGCTGTGCGGCAGCTGTTCGACCTTGTTCGCGACTTCTTCCGCGAGCCGCCGCGAGCAGATGCCTTCGGGCTGTACAGCTACTTCCTCACCGGAAGGGCGCTGTACTACCTCCGGCAGATTCCGCACATGATCGGCTACCCGATCGAGGAGCGCATCCCGCTCATCGAGGCGGACACGCTCGTCGTGGTGGGGGAACGCGATCCGATCGTTCCGGTGCCATGGGCGACCGCGGCTTCGGCGCTCGCTCCGCGGGGGTCACTGGCCGTGGTGCCGGGAGCCCACGTGATCATGTACTCGGCGCCCCGCATCCTGTCGCAGCGCATCATGGAGCACGTCTCCCCGTGATCTCGCCGCTCGCCTACCTCGTCGACTACGCCGCAGCGCTTCGAATGATGGCATCGAGCCTTCGACGCGGCACGGGCGAGTCCTATCTCGACGGCTCACTCGCTCCCGTGCTGCTGCTGCCGGGGGTCTACGAGCCGTGGACGTTCCTGCGGCCACTCGCCGAGCGCATCCACGCTGCCGGTCATCCCGTGCACGTCGTGCGCGAGCTCGGCCGCAATGCGCGGGGTATCGCAGAGTCGGCGGCCGTCGCGCAGCACTACCTCGAGGCCGCCGATCTGCACGGAGTCGTCATCGTCGCCCACAGCAAGGGCGGGCTCATCGGCAAGCACATGATGCTGCTCGACGACACAGAGGGGCGTATCGACCGGCTCATCGCGATCGCGACGCCGTTCGGCGGCTCCCGCTACGCCCGGTACATGGTCGACCCCCAGCTGCGCGCGTTTCGCCCCACCGAGCGCACCATGGCGTGGCTCACGGCCAGCGCGGTGGCAAACGCCCGCATCACCTCGATCTACGGATCGGTCGACACGCACATACCCGAGGGATGCGCCCTGCCGGGAGCAGTCAACATCGAGGTGCCTGTCACCGGGCACTTTCGCGTGCTGGCCGACGAGCGGGTGCTGACGGCGCTCGACGCGGCGCTCGCGGGCTAGCGCAGGCTCGAGCCGCTCACGGCGAGCAGCACGACGTCGAGCAGCGCTGCCGCGATGATGAGCTGGAACAGCAGGCGCGTCGGCGGGCGGGTGAGCACGAGAACGAGGGTCGTGGCTGCAAGGGCAACGGCTACGACGAAGCCCGCGACGTGCACAAGGTCGGTGCTCGCGAACAGCAGGAGGCCGGATGCCGTGCCGAGCGACGAGGCGATGACCACCCCGGAGACCCGCGGCCCCACCCGGTGCGGCAGCCCGCGGATACCGGTTGCCCGGTCTGCCTCGAGGTCGGGGAGCACGTTGGAGAAGTGCGCCGCGATACCGAGCAGTGCTCCGGCACCGAGCGCCCACCACGCCGCGACGGCCGGCTGCCCTGCCGACAGCGTGACGAGGGCGGGCAGGAGCCCGAAGCTCAGGGCGAAGGGCGCGACGGAGACGGCCGTGTTCTTGAGCCAGGCGTTGTACGACCATGCGCTCGCGAGCACGACGAAGTGAACGACGGTCGCCTGCCATCCGAGGGGCACGGTCAGGGCGATGGCAAGCACGGCCGCGCTGATCGCGGCGGCTCGCACCGTGCCGATCGAGACGAGCCCGGCGGCGACGGGCTTGTCTGCGCGGCCTACGGCGCGGTCCCTCGCGGCGTCGAGCCAGTCGTTCGACCAGCCGACCGATAGCTGGTCGAGCAGCATCACGAGGCCGAGCAGAACCACCCGCCATGGCTCCAGCTGTGCGCCGATCGATAGCACGACAGTGACGATCGTCACCGCGATGGAGGGTCCGGGGTGGCTGGAACGGGCCAGCGCGACCGCTTTGTGCAGCATCCGCCCACTGTATCGAGGCAGGGCTAGCGCTCCTCGGCGTCGACGATGTTCTCGCGCACCCGGCGCATGTCCTCCATGAGCGAGCCGATGAGGATCCAGTTGTCCTCGTTGGGTCGAAGCACGCGCAGCGGCGACGTGAGGGCCGGTATCTCCGAGGTGATCGGCTCTGTGGACGAGCCGTCGGAGTCCTGCACGATGAGGCGCACGTCGTGCGCTGCGCGGCCGAGCTCTGTCGCGATGGCGATGACCGCCGGATCCGTCGTGAGCTCCGCGCTGTAGTGGTCGTGCACCGCGCGACTCATGCCGAGCACGCGGGTCACCAGGATTCCGAGCCTCGCGAGCACCTCGACGTCGTGCTGCAGCACGCGGCGATGGCGGCTGCGACGGGGATTGAGCGTGAGGCTCTCGTCGCCGCGCGCGACGGCATCCTCTGCCACCTGCCGGAGCCCGCGAAGGGTGCGCGCCTTGGCGAGCATCTCCTCGAGCTGCGCGGGAGCGCTCGGCTCGCGCAGCACTTGCTGCAGGCGATCCATGGATGCCGCAACCTCGCGCCCGAGACGCGCCACGGCCAGGTGCGCCGGCTGCAACAGCACCGGCGGAACGATCGCCACGTTGACGGCCAGCCCGATCACCGCCCCGATGACCGTCTCGACGATGCGCTCTGCGGCGTACGAGACCTCGAGGGTGCCCATGGTGAGCACGAGCATCGCGCTGATCGGTATCTGGTTGGCAGAGCCGGGGCCGAGCTTGAGAACCCAGGCGGCAACGAGGGAGATGACGACAGCGGCGAGAACCACCCAGCCCGGCGTGCCGAACACGAAGCCGACACCGTAGGCGAGCACAACGCCGAGGATCACGCCGACGCTTCGCTCCACGCCCTTGGCGAGCGACTGGTTGACGCTCGGCTGCACGACGATGAGGGCGGCGATGGCCGCGAAGATCGGGGGCGTACCGGGAAAGATGACCGCGCACAGCATCCATGCCGCGACGACGGCGATCGACGTCTTGACCACCTGGAGGATGGGGGATCGCGCAGTGGTCTGCAGTGTGGGAAACCGGCGCATGCTCTCAGGCTAGACCGACTCGACCGGCAACCCCACGAAGCGGCCGTAGCGATCGAGCCGCCGCTCAAACGCCGCACGTTCGCGAACGCCGAGCGCTCCGAACGGCACCGCCTCGACACGCAGCCTCGTGGCGCTCGCGGTTCTCCGCCATGTTCCGACGATCTCGCCTCGAACGACGATCGTCGAGAGGAACATGCCGTTGCCACCCGGCACGATCGTCGTGGCAAACTCCGGCGAGAGCTGGGCCGATCGGTCCTGGTAGCCGAGCACGTACTCGTCGAAGCCCGGCAGTGCGTGCACTCCGGCCAGCGCTGGCTCGAGGCCGGACCGGTGGTAGTAGGTGACGCCTTCCACCTCGATCGCCTCGAGCTGCGATGCGACGGCCGCGAGGCCGCGGCGCGCATCGGTGAGAGTGAGTGAGCTCCACCACGCGAAGTCGCGGACGGTCGCCGGCCCATGACCGGTGAAGTAGCGAAGAACGAACTCGGCCAGCGCCTCATCGCCTTCGAGCTGCCGTGGCTGCGGCACCCACTCCTCGAGCAGGGTGAACGTCGGCGTCTTGCCTCGCATCGGGCCGAAGACGAGCACTCTGCGTGCGCTGAGGGCGAGCAGCAGGTGGGCCCCGCGTTGTCCGCCGGTGTCGACGCCCGCGGTGTCGAAGGCAGAGAGCAGCTCGGCGCGCGAGAGCACATGGCCGCCGGCCAGCACCCGTTCTGCCGCGGCGGTCGCGGTGGCGAACTGCGCCTCGTCGAGTCCGAGCTGGCGGTGTCGGCCCGCAGCCGCGGCGACGATGCGCTCGCCCGTGAGGCGCAGCATCCAGTCAAGGTCGGCGGCCGGCACGAGGTGCAGCGTCCCGCGCATCGGCCACGAGCGCACCACCTCGCGCTTTTGGATCGACCGCTCGACGTCGGCAAAGGTCGCGTTGGCCGTGCGAAGGCCGACCGACCACATCGCGCCAGGGTAGTCCTGCGCCTGAATACCGAGCAGGTGGCCGACGACCGCGGCCGGGGAGTCGAGCGGCTCGCCGGCGATGTGCTGAGCGCTGAGCCGCAGGCTGGCGAGGAGTCGGCGATCGGCGGTGAAGGCGCGCGTCATTCGTCCAGTATCAGGGATGCCCCCGATAGCTCAGTGGCTGGCGGCTACGCCCGGTGCCCGATGACCAGGCGAAGGCCGACGTCGAACACGTCGAGGTCGCGGAACGACCCGTACTTCTCGTCCCACGCGCCCGACTCGAGATCGGCCGCGAGCGTGTCGACGAAGCGCCTGACCGTGTCGTCGTCGACAAAGCTCCACGCTGACATCGCTCGGCGTACCTCCGGGTCGAGCATTCGCTCCGGGCGCCCGTAGAAGGCCTGGCCGAAGCCGTCGGTGCAGTCGTTGGGTACGAGAATCTGGCGAACCTCCGTAACCGGCCCGATCGCGGCGGCGACGCGGTCGATGGCAGGCATGCGGCGCCCCTCGACCTCGAGCAGCTCTGGAACGTAGTCCATGATCCACCAGTGCTTCGGCGGAACGGGGTCGAATGTGAGGATGACGACCGGCCCGGTCGTGACGCGCCGCATCTCGCCGAGGCCCGCCTCGAGATCCGGCCACTGGTGGACCGTGACGGATGCCATGGCGGCATCGAAGGAGTCGTCGGCGAAAGGGAGGTGGTCGGCTGTCGCATCCACCGCGCGCGAGAGGTGCGGAGGGCGCTGCGCGCGCATCGACTCCGACGGCTCGACGGCCGTGACGTCGCGATCGGTCGGCTCGTAGGAGCCGGCCCCCGCTCCCACGTTGAGCACGGTGCGGGCGAGCCCGAACGGTTCGTGAAACTGCGCGGTGATGCGAGGGTCTGGCTGCCGGATCTTCGCGTATCCGGTGCCGATCTGCCCGTAGTCCGCGTCGCCTGCTGAGCCGTCTGAGAACCTCGTCATGATGGATTCAAGGGTAGCGGCTGCGAGATCGCGGTTACGCCGGGAACGACGCGGCGATGCCAGCCGCGCGGGAGGCCGGCAGCCCGGCGGCTTCGGCGAACTCCGACCAGGAGTCCACCGCGGCGCGCACGTCGGCGATTGCGGCCTTCGCTCCGGGAACCTGGTGACGGTCGGCGACGGCGAGGAGGTCGTCCATCGACACCCCGGAGAAGACGCCGTTGACCGACATGAGGTGCTGGTAGGTCCATGCGCCGTTGGGGTTGTAGGCGTGGGTGATGTCGTAGGCGGGGGAGAGCTGCCAGCGCTGCCCTGGCCCCGCGAGGGTGAAGGAGTGGTTCTTGGTGTGGTCGTCGCAGTTGGCCGCGAATACGTTGAAGACCATGCGCCGGAAGATCTCGGTGCGGTCCTGCGAGCCGAGACCGAGCTGCGCCGCGACCTGGAACAGCTGGGCGTAGTCATGCGTGCCCCGCTGCCGGAAGTCGAGGTGCGCCATGCCGCACAGGGTGAGCGAGTGGATGCGGCTGCCGTCGTCGGCGCGATCGAACCGCTTGGTGAGAAAGTGGGCCCGGCCGTTCTCCTCGAGCAGCTCTGACGGCATCATGCGGATGCCCGCTGCCGTGGCCATGAGGTGGTACGCGTACTCGATGCGGCCGTAGCCACCGCCGCCGCCGAGTTCGTCGTCGCCGCGCTGCCAGTCGTGGGCGATGCCGTCGAGCTTGATGAGCCACTGCTCGAATCCGGGCTCGGCGGGCAGCTGGCCCGACCGAATCTCGCCGCTCGCGCGGTTCCACGCGATAACGGCCTTGGCGCGCGCTCCACCGGCCGAGGTGCCGACCTGGATGAGCCCCTGCACCGCCGCCTTGGTCTCCCGGTCGTCGCCGAACTCGCCGTGCAGCAGGGATCGCGCACCCTCGACGAGTGCGCCGAGCTCTACGGCGCTGGGGCGGCGGTGCCGTGGGCCACGGGACGGCGCGAACTCGAGGGCTCCCATGCCGCGGGAGGCCATATAGGCAAGGCGGTCGAGCGGCGTCACCGCCGATTTCGCGACACCGTGCGTTGCCAGCCATGCGTCGATGAGAGCATTGCCGAAGTCGTCGGGCAGGGCGTCGGCGAGCATGGCCGGAAGCCGGTGGTAGGTATCGACCGGCAGCTGGGGAAAGGCGTATGGGCCCCCGCCGGTCGGCATGACTCCGGGCGCGAGCTCCACTCCACGCCCTGACCATTCCGGGTAGTACTCGAAGGCGTAGCAGCCGAGCGATGGGTCGAGGGCGACCGCACCAACGCGCTCGCCCCACGCGCGAACCTCGACGGCATCAACCGGGTAGTACATCAGCGCTGCCGGTACACGCGCTTGCGCGGCTGCCGGCGGGCGCGCAGCACGTCGATCGGGCTCACCCCGACGCGGGGGGAAAGGGCGGTGAGCCAGTCGTCGCGGCCGAGCGCACGAACCACCCGCACCACGGTGCGAAGGCTCGAGCCGTTGCCCTGCTCGAGGTTCTTCACGGCTCCGAGGCTGAGCCCGGCGAGGCTCGCCAGCTGGGCCTGGTCGAGTCCGGCTGCGATGCGAAGGGCGCGCACCTGCTCACCGAGCTGCTGCTCGATTTCGACGGTCGAGGCATCCAAATGTATGCCTGATGCAATAGCCATAAATATAGTCTTACAGACTTACACTCGATATAAAAGCTACATTAACGACTTTTATATTTCGGGAATGTGTCAGGCGGGAGGATGCCCGCCTCGCTCAGCTGCTCCGCGATGCCAGCGCCATCCGGGGAGTAGAACCACTCGACGCCGGGAGTGGATTTCGGACCCTCGCTGTTGCGGCCACCGGCGAGCACTGCCTCACTCGTCGACAGCTGGCGGATGGCCACCCCGGCCACATTCTGCGGTGACTCCACCGCGAAGTCGCGGTAGAGCTCCGGGTCGTGCTGGCCGTCGTCGCCCACAAGCAGCCACGACAGCTCGGGGAACTCGCTCGCGAGTCGGCGAAGCGTGGTGCGCTTGTGCTCCTGGCCGCTGCGGAACCATCGGTCGTGCGTCGGGCCCCAGTCGGTGAGCAGTAGCGACCCCTGCGGGTAGAGGTTGCGCTCGAGAAAGCGGTTGAGCGTCGGGGCGACGTTCCACGCTCCCGTCGAGAGGTAGATGACGGGAGCACCGGGATGCTCGCGCTTGAGCCGCTCGTAGAGCACGGCCATGCCGGGAACCGGCCTGCGGGCGTGCTCGTTGAGCACGAAGGTGTTCCATGCCGCGAGGAACGGGCGGGGGAGCGCTGTCACCATGACGGTGTCGTCGATGTCAGAGACAAGGCCGAACCTCACCGAGGGGTCGACGATGTAGACCGGGGCGACAACGGGCTCAGACCCCTCGACCGAGATCGAAATCTCGTGCCATCCCGGCGAGAGCTTCGCGTCGATGCGCACGTCGACGACGCCGCCGCGGTCGGCGCGCACCTCGCGGGTCATGCGGCCGGCACGCACCGTCACCGTCGCGTTGCCGACATGGATGCCGGTGAAGCTGCGCCATCCACGCGCGTTCACGAGCGGGGTGCGCCTCTCTCCCGGTCGCACGAGCTGCACGCGGCACAGCACGCGCACCCACGACGTGGAGCCGTAGCCGACGAACGGCACGATTCCGGCGATGAGTCCGCGTCGGCGGCCCCAGCGCACCCGGAGGCGGTGGAACGAGTCCTCGATACGGGCTGCGCGATGGAGGAGAGGTGCTGGCGTCTCCGGGGTCGCGATGACGTCCTGGGGCGCTGGCATCCGTCCATCCTTCCATGCGGTGCGGATGTTCGCTTTTCGCATCCGATTCGGCCAATACCCAGCTAAAGCTGAAGAAAACTGTCGAGAATTGGTCGCTATAGGTGAATTATTAGTACCAGCACGTCACGCGGCCTCGGAGCGGGGGGCCGAATAGGATTCGACTGGACGACGAAGGAGATCCACATGTCATTCTCAACCCTCGCGGAGCCGGCACACCTGGGTAACCTCGCTCTGCGCAACGAGCCGGTTCAGGCTCGCAGCACCGCACGACTGGCCGGTTTGCTCGACGCCGCCGCCGCGGTCATCGACGAGCTCGGCTACGAGCGGCTCACGACCGCCATGGTCGCAGAGCGCGCCGGGGCATCCATCGGCACGGTGTACCGCTACTTCCCCGATCGCATCGCCGTTCTCCAGGCGCTCGCGGCTCGCAACCTCGAGCGCACGCTCGAGCGCACGGTCGTCGAGATCAACGACGAGAAGAACGAGAACTGGGCCGACGCCCTCGGCGCGGCATTCGGTGTGTTCGTCGATGCGTTCCGCAACGAGCCGGGCTTCCGCTCGCTCCGCGTCGGCGACGTGATCGACCTGCGCCCGGCGCCGAACGAGCGCACCTTCAACTCCGTCGTTGCAGACACGCTTCGTGCCGCCCTTGTCGCGCGGTTCGACCTGCTCGACGACGAGAAGACCGCGTTCCTGTTCGAATGCGCCATCGAGATCTCCGACGCACTGGCAGCTCGCGCCTTCCTCTACAACCCAGAGGGCGAGCAGCAGTTCCTCGATGCGAGCCGTGACGCCGTCTACGGGCTCCTCGCGGAGCACTTCGGCGCGAAGTAGGCGCGTGCCTCCCAATGTCGGGGGCTTTTGGTGAGATTTGCCTCAATCCGGAATGTCGTTCGCTGCGAATGATGTTTAGGTCAATATGTCGCGCGTCGCGCGAGCGTCGAACCCCGGAGCCAGGAAGAGAACCTCATGTCGATCGAGTTTCGCTCTGTCTCTAAGCGCTTCACCGACGATGCCCTGGCGGTCGACGACTTCTCGCTGCTCATCCCGTCGCGTAAGACAACGGTGCTCGTCGGCTCCTCCGGCTCCGGCAAGACCACGCTGCTGCGCATGATCAACCGCATGGTCGACCCGTCGAGCGGCTCTGTGCTCATCGACGACGAGGACATCGCGACGGTGGAGCCGGTGGCCCTTCGCCGCCGGATCGGCTACGTCATGCAGAACTCCGGGCTCCTCCCGCACCGCCGGGTCATCGACAACATCGCCACCGTTCCCCGGCTCACCGGCGTGCCGAAAGCGCAGGCACACGAGAGGGCGCTTGAGCTCATGAACACGGTCGGGCTCGACCCCTCGCTCGCGCAGCGGTACCCGTCCCAGCTGTCGGGCGGGCAGCAGCAGCGGGTCGGGGTGGCACGCGGACTCGCGGTCGACCCCAACATCCTGCTCATGGACGAGCCCTTCGGCGCCGTCGACCCGATCGTGCGAGCCGACCTGCAGCAGGAGCTGCTTCGACTGCAGCGCGAGCTCGACAAGACCGTCGTCTTCGTCACCCACGACATCGACGAGGCGTTCCTGCTCGGCGACCAGGTCGTCATCCTCGAGAAGGGCGCGAAGATCGCGCAGGTGGGCCACCCGCGCGACATCCTCGCCAACCCTGCCAGCGACTTCGTCGCCGATTTCATCGGTGCCCAGCGCGGCAAGCGACGTCTCACCGCCTCGAGGGCGTCGGGAGACGACGTGCTGCTCGTCGACGGAACCGGATACGCCGCCGGCGTCATCAGCGCGCCCGGCGGCAAGCTCGCCTACAGCATCTCCGACAAGACCGACCAGGCGGGCGACGCCTGATGACCTGGCTATGGGAGAACCTGGATCTGGTTCTCGGTCTCGCGGCTGATCACGCGAGGCTGAGCGTCATCCCGATCCTCGTATCGCTCATAGCCGCTGTTCCACTCGGGTGGCTCGCAACATTGCACCCCGCGATCCGCTCGGTCATCCTCTTCGTGTCCGGTGCCGCGTTCACCATCCCGTCGCTCGCGCTGTTCATCGTGCTGCCCGCGGTGCTCGGCACCCGCATCCTCGACGAGGCCAACGTCGTCGTTGCACTCAGCATCTACGGCGTCGCCGTCATGGCGAGAGGGGCAGCGGATGCCTTCGCCTCGGTTCCGGCAGACGTCGTCAACTCCTCGACGGCAGTCGGCTACTCGCGCGCCGGCCGCTTCTGGACGGTCGAGCTGCCTCTCGCCGGCCCCGTCATCCTCGCGAGCCTTCGGGTCGTCGCGGTGAGCACGATCAGCCTGCTCACCGTCGGATCGCTCATCGGCGTGCAGAGCCTCGGCTACCTGTTTCTCAACGGATACCAGCGAACCTTCCCCACCGAAGTCGTGATCGGCATCGTCGCGGTCATGGTGCTTGCCGTGGTCTTCGACCAGCTGCTCGTGCTCGTCGGTCGCATCCTGCTGCCGTGGACAAGGGTTCAGTCGACGGCGGAGCGCCGTCGGCTCGCGCGGGTGGCAGCAGAGGTGACCCAGTGAACCTCTTCGCCGACGCCATCGCGTTCCTGTTCGACCCGGCCAACCTCGGCGGTGACACCGGCATCCTTCGCCGACTCGGCGACCACCTGTTCTACTCCGGCCTGAGCATTCTTGCCGCGCTCATCGTCGGGCTGCCGCTTGGCCTGCTCGTCGGCCACACCGGCACGGGCCGCAACGTCGTCATCGCGATCAGCGGGGCGGCGAGGGCGCTGCCGACCCTCGGCCTGCTGCTCTTCATCGTTCTCTTCACCGGTCTCGGCCTGTGGCCGCTCGTCTTCGTGCTTGCGCTGCTCGCGGTGCCGCCGCTGCTCGCCGGTGCATACTCCGGGCTCGAGTCGGTGAGCCGTCAGGCCATCGACGCCGCTCGGGCCATCGGCATGACGGAGTGGCAGATCCTGTGGCGGGTCGAGGTGCCGCTCGGTCTTCCGCTCATCATCGGGGGCATCCGGTCGGCGACCCTTCAGGTGATCGCGACGGCCACCATCGCTGCCTATGTCGGGCTCACGGGCCTCGGCCGGTTCCTCATCGAGGGGCTCGCCTACCGCGACTACACCCGCGCTCTCGCCGGTGCGATCCTCGTCGCGACGCTCGCGCTGTCGGTGGATGCCATCCTCGCGCTCACCCAGAAGCTCGTCACGCCGCGCGGTGTCACAGGCCCGACGAGATCGCACCGTGCACCGGCCATTCGCGTTGGTGCCAACTGACCCCACCCTCCCCAAGAGATCCCACCCCCATGAAAGGAAACAGCATGTTCTCCACCACCAAGAAGCGCGCCGTCCTCGGAACGGTTGCCATCGGCCTCACGGTCGCCCTCGCGGGCTGCGCCCAGTCGAACCCCCTCGACACCGGCGACGTCACAGACGACAACTCGATCACGATCGGCTCACAGGGTTTTCCTGAGAGCGAGATCCTCGCGCAGATCTACGGGCAGGTGCTCGCGGATGCCGGATACACCGTCGACTACAACCTCTCGATCGGTGCGCGCGAGGTCTTCATTCCCGCCCTCGCCGATGGCTCCATCGACCTGATCCCCGACTACGCGGGCAACCTGCTCTACGGTGCAGACCCCGAGGCAACGGCAACGTCGACGGAGGATGTCGTAGCCGCGCTGCCCGCTGCGCTCAAGCCGCTCGGGCTCGAGGTGCTCGACGCGGCATCGGCAGAGGACGCCGACGCTCTCGTTGTGACCCCCCAGTTCTCTGCGGCCAACAACGTCACCTCGATCGGCGACCTCGCCGCCCTCAATGGCGCCTTCACCCTCGGTGCCAACACCGAGTTCGAGGGCCGCAGCTACGGCCGCTCTGGGCTCGAGTCGGTCTACGGCGTGACCGGGTTCACGTTCAAGGCGATCGATGACTTCGGCGGGGCTGGCACGCTCAAGGACCTGCTCGACAACGTCATCCAGGTGGCTGACATCTACACCACGACGCCGTCCATCAAGCAGAACGACCTCGTCGTTCTCGACGACCCAGAGAACCTCATCGCGGCGCAGAACGTCATCCCGCTGCTCGACGCCGACATCAACAGCGACGAGCTCGCCGACCTGCTCAACGCGGTATCGGCGAAGCTCACGACCGAGGGTCTGCTCGAGCTCAATGAGATCTACGGCGGCGACGACAAGCCGTCTGCAGAGAAGGTCGCGACCGACTGGCTCACCGAGAACGGCTTCCTAAAGTAGCCTGCCTCACTCAGCGGCGCGGTCTCCTTCGGGGGCCGCGCCGCTGTCATTCCCCGGGGAGCTCGTCGATCGTGTTGGCGTCGCCGTCGCCGGGAGACTCCATGTGCCGCACCTGCGACCGCTCGAGCAGCCGCTTGCCGATGACCACGAGGGCAATGAACACCCCGATGATGCCGACGAAGACGTACCCGGCGGTGTGCAGGCTGGTCGAGAGCTCGCGGTAGCTGCCGGCCGCGGCTGAGCCGACCGTCACGTAGGCGAAGGCCCACAGCACGCAGGCCGGGGCGGTCCAGGCGATGAACCGGCGGTATCGCATAGTGCTCATGCCGACGGTCACGGGAACGAGGGAGTGCAGTACGGGAAGGAAGCGCGAGAGGAAGACGGCGATGCCGCCCCGGCGGTCGAGGTAGTTCTCTGCCCGCACCCAGTGCCCCTCGCCGATGCGGCGGCCGAGCCGCGACGCACGAATTCTCGGCCCGAAGTAGCGGCCGAGCGCGAAGCCGATGCTCTCGCCGCACAGTGCGCCGACGATGACGGTGACGACGAGCCCGATGTACTGCACCCCGCCCTCGACACCGGTGCTGGCCACGAGCACGATCGTGTCGCCGGGAATGATGAGCCCGACGAGCACACTCGTCTCGAGCAGAATGCCGAGGCCAGCCAGCAGCGTGCGCAGCACCGGGTCGACGGACTGCACCGTCGACAGGATCGCATCGAGGATGTCGTTGATCACGTCGCCCCCGCAATCGGCCGTCGAAGGGCGCCGAGCCGCAACCGCCACTGCGCCAGGCGGCCCGGAAGCTCCGCCGTGCCGGGCCCGTCGATCCAGTGGGTGACGATGCGTGGGCCCTGCAGCGCGTTGAGCGCCCAGAGCTCTGTGCCGTCGAGCTCTGCGGGGGTGACGGCCTCGTCCAGCGTCTCGACGCCGAGGGCTGTCGCGAGGCCGATGAGCGAGCGCGCTGTCACGCTCGGCACGCGGTCGAACTCGGCCGGCGGGTAGCACAGGATCGCACCCCGCCACCAGACCAGCGCGCTGTAGGAGCCCTCGACGACGAATCCGTCGGGGGAGAGGATGACGGCCTCGTCTGCGCCGTCCTGCTGCGCCTGTGCCCGCAGGCGTCGCATCGCGACGAGGTCGGGGCCCTTCACCGTCGGAGTCGTGCGCAGGTCGGGTCCGTGGTGGGTGGCAAGCGTCAGGGAGAGGGTGCGTTCCGGTGCGCTGCGAAGGCGCAGCAGCATCCGGCCGTTCGAGTGCAGCTCGACCCGGGGAAACCAGTCGCCATCGGCGGGGACGGCCGCGAGAGCCGCATCCCAGAACGCCTCCGCGCCCGGTGCGTGCTCGAGAAACCTCGACCGGTGCAGGTCGATGGCGAGCGTGCGGCCATTGTCGACGAGCCAGGAGTCGGCAGCGACGATCGTCGACTCGGTGAGGTCGCAGTAGTCGAGCAGCTCGAGTGACGTGCCACTCCACCGGTAGACGTCGGCGATAACGGGGGCTGGCGAACTCATAGGCTAAGGCTATGCGAGTGCTGCGACGATCCGTCGGGTTCCCTCTGACGGCGGAGCAGGCCTACTCCGCGCTCTACCGCGACCGCACCAACACGGTCTGGCTCGACAGTGGTGACTCTGCGACGTCAGGCTTGAGCTTCGTCGGCGAGGCGACCATCGCCGTGTACGGCGACCCGTTCGCGCGCGTGCGATCGATGGATACCGTGGCTGAGCCCAGCGCCCCGCTCGGTTGGATCGGCTGGCTCGGCTACGAGCTGCGGGCGCAGACGCTCGGCACAGAGCCTGGTCATGCGTCGCGGTATCCCGATGCAGGGCTTCTCTGGGTCGACCGCGGCATCCTGTTCGACCACGCCACCGGCACTGCCGAGATCATCGTGATCGCCGACCGCTGGACCTCGCCGCTGCGCCGCTGGTTCCACGCCACCATGCGCACACTTACTCGCGATGCCGAGACTGTGTTCCCGCACGAACCGCAGGCGGCTGCGGTGCGGTGGCGATACGACGACGAGCAGTACCTCGCCATGGTGAAGGCCTGCCAGGCGGCCATCGTCGAGGGGGAGGCCTACCAACTGTGCCTCACGACCGAGGCGGAGGTCGCGGTCACCCCGGATGCCCTTGCGACCTACCTCGCCCTGCGCCGGTCGAGCCCGACGCATCACGGCGCTCTTCTGCGCATCGGTGAGGTGAGCCTGCTCAGCGCGTCGCCAGAGAGCTTCCTCAGCGTCTCGATGGATGGCCTGATCGAGTCCAAGCCGATCAAGGGCACGAGGCCCCGCGGCGCGAACCGCGACTCCGATGCTGCCCTTCGGGTGCAGCTGCTTGCGAGCGACAAGGAGCGCGCAGAGAACCTCATGATCGTCGACCTGATGCGCAACGACATCGGCCGCGTGAGTGAGGTCGGCACGGTGTCGGTGCCGAGCCTGCTCGCGGTCGAGAGCTACCCGCACGTGCACCAGCTGGTCAGCACCGTGCGCGGCCAGCTGCGCGCCGACCTCGTTGCGGTGGATGCCGTGGAGGCCTGCTTCCCAGCCGGTTCGATGACGGGCGCGCCCAAGCTGCGCGCCACGCAGCTGCTCGAGCAGATCGAGGGTCGAGCCCGCGGCATCTACTCCGGCGCCTTCGGCTACTTCGCCGCCGACGGCAGCGTCGACCTCGCCATGGTTATCCGCTCGATCGTGCTGGATGCCGCCGGCGCCACCATAGGAACCGGCGGCGGCATCACCGCCCTCTCCATCGCGCAGGAGGAGCTCGCGGAGGCGAAGCTCAAGGCGCAGGCGCTGCTGGCGGTGCTGGTTGCGGGCGATGCCTGACGCGACCGCATCCACGCACTGCGTTCGCTACCCTAGATAGTCGGACTTCGGCTCCGACCGGCTCGACCCCCCAAGCCACAGGATTGAGATTGTCATGCAGCACGACCCCCGCGACGACGCCCCCGCCTTCGATCCGAAGGCGCTCGAGGCGAAGTGGCTTCCGATCTGGGATCAGCTGGCGCCCTTCCGCTCTGGCGACCCCGACGACAAGCGGCCGCGCAAGTACGTGCTCGACATGTTCTCCTACCCCTCGGGCGACCTGCACATGGGCCACGGCGAGGCCTACGCGCTCGCCGATGTCGTTGCGCGCTACTGGCGCCTGCAAGGCTTCAACGTGCTGCACCCGGTCGGCTGGGACTCGTTCGGCCTCCCGGCAGAGAACGCGGCGATCAAGCGCGGCGTCGACCCGGTTGAGTGGACCTACGGCAACATCGCGGAGCAGAAGGCGTCGATGCGCCGTTACGCGACATCCGTCGACTGGGAGCGCGAGCTCGCCACGAGCGACCCCGAGTACTACAAGTGGAACCAGTGGCTGTTCCTCAAGCTCCACGAGAAGGGCCTCGCCTACCGCAAGGAGAGCTGGGTCAACTGGGATCCGATCGACCAGACCGTGCTCGCCAACGAGCAGGTTCTCGCCGACGGAACCTCTGACCGCTCCGGTGCCGTCGTCGTCAAGAAGAAGCTGACGCAGTGGTACTTCAAGATCACCGACTACGCCGACCGCCTGCTCGACGACCTCAACCAGCTCGAGGGCTCATGGCCGAGCAAGGTGCTCGCCATGCAGCGCAACTGGATCGGGCGCTCTATCGGCGCCGACGTCGACTTCGAGATCGAGGGAAGGGATGAGAAGGTCACGGTCTTCACCACCCGCCCCGACACCCTCTATGGCGTGACCTTCATGGTCGTCGCCCCCGACTCCGAGCTCGCGGCAGAGCTCGCGGCGGGCTCGACGCCCGAGGTGCAGCAGGCGTTCGCGGAGTACCTCGCGCAGGCGCAGAAGAGCACGGAGATCGAACGGCAGGATGCGACGCGCGAGAAGACCGGCATTCCGCTGCGCCGCTTCGCCATCAATCCCGTCACCAAGGAGCGCATCCCGATCTGGACGGCGGACTACGTGCTCGCCGACTACGGCCACGGTGCCGTCATGGCGGTGCCGGCGCACGACCAGCGCGACCTCGACTTCGCGCGAAAGTACGACCTGCCGGTTGTGGTCGTCGTCGACACGAACGCGCCGGTGACGGCATCCATTCCGGTGCTGGAGCTCGATGAGCACGGCCAGGCGATCCTGCCAGACGACCTGCCCGCCCTCGACCCTGGCACGACCGGTGAGGCGCTGCACGGCGACGGCCGCATGATCAACTCCGGCCCGCTCGACGGGCTCAGCAAGAGCAACGCGATCCGCAAGATCATCGAACAGCTCGAGGAGGCCGGCGTCGGCCGCGCCGCGAAGACCTACCGGCTGCGCGACTGGCTGATCAGCCGGCAGCGCTTCTGGGGCACCCCGATCCCGATGATCCACGGCGCCGATGGCGAGCTCATTCCTGTGCCGGAGGACCAGCTGCCCGTGCTGCTGCCATCCACCGATGGCCTCGACCTGCAGCCGAAGGGCAAGTCCCCGCTGGCCGCGGCGACCGACTGGGTGACCGTTCCAGACCCGCGCGACGGCAGCGCAGCACTGCGCGACCCCGACACGATGGACACCTTCGTCGACAGCTCGTGGTACTTCCTTCGGTTCCTCGCGCCGCACGACGACACCAAGGCGTTCGACCCCGCGATGGCAGAGAAGTGGGCGCCGGTCGACCAGTACGTCGGCGGCGTTGAGCACGCCATCCTTCACCTGCTCTACGCGCGCTTCATCACCAAGGTGCTGTTCGACCTCGGCTACGTGAGCTTCACAGAGCCGTTCAGCGCGCTGCTCAACCAGGGCATGGTGCTCTCTGGCGGCTCGAAGATGTCGAAGTCGAAGGGCGGCGTCAACCTCGGCGACGTCATCGACGAGTTCGGTGTCGACGCGATCCGTCTCACCATGGTCTTCGCCGGCCCGCCGGAGGACGACATCAACTGGGAGGACGTCTCCCCAGCCGGCTCGGTCAAGTTCCTCGCCAGGGCGCTGCGCCTCGCCGGTGACGTGACGTCGTCGCCCGACATCGAGTGGAAGACCGGGGATTCCGCCCTGCGCAAGCAGACCCACCGCTTCCTCAACGACGCCCCCGGCCTCGTCGAGTCGTTCAAGTTCAACGTCGTCGTCGCCCGGCTGATGGAGCTCGTCAACGCGACCCGCAAGACCATCGACTCCGGCGCCGGCGGTGGTGACGCCGCGGTGCGCGAGGCGACGGAGGCGATCGCGATCGCGCTCTCGATGTTCTCGCCATACACGGCAGAGGAGATGTGGGAGCAGCTCGGCCACGAGCCGACCGTCGCCCTCGCCAGCTGGCGCAAGCCCGACCCGCACCTGCTGATCGAGGAGTCGGTCATGGCGATCGTGCAGGTCGACGGCAAGATGCGCGACAAGTTCGAGGTGAGCCCGAAGATCACGCCAGAGGAGCTAGAGAAGCTCGCCCGCGCCTCGGCCGCCGTCGTGCGCACGCTCGGCGACACCCCGATCACCAACGTCATCGTGCGAGCCCCACGGCTCGTCAACATCGCAACGAAGTAGTCGTTTCACACCACGTCGCTGAGGCCCGGATGCCAGCGCGGGCTGGCATCTAGCCTCGGCAGGTGACGACAGGCTCCCGCTTCCGTATCGGGCCAGGAGCCGTCGTCGTGCTGCTGCTCGCCGCCCTCGCGGTCGCGGTGCTGGTCAGCGCGCTGGCCAACCGGCCCGGCGCGACGACGGTGCAGCCGCTCGCGAGTGCGGCTCCCGTGACGACCGGAATCTTCGTGCACGTGCTCGGGGCGGTTGGCGAGCCCGGGCTCTACCAGCTGCGCGAGGGCGACCGGGTGGTGGATGCGATCGCCTCGGCGGGTGGCTATGCCGACGGCGCAGACGAGGCGCAGCTCAATCTCGCCCGGGTGCTCTCCGACGGCGAGCAGCTCTACGTGCCGCTGGTCGGCGAGCTGCCGGCCCTCGACGCTGCCGGCGCTGTCGTCGGCGGCAAGGTCAACCTCAACACCGCAGACCAATCGGCTCTCGAGACACTGCCGCGCGTCGGCCCCGCTCTCGCGCAGCGCATCATCGCCTGGCGAGAGCAGAACGGCCGCTTCGCCGCGGTCGACGACCTCCTCGGCGTCACCGGCATCGGCGAGAAGACGTTCGAGGGCCTTCGCGAACTCGTGACCGTGTGACCTCCGGCGTCGACCTGCGGCTTGCCGTGCCCGCTGCCATCGGGTGGATCGCCGCTGGCGTTCTCGTCGGCATCCTCGAAGCGACACCGTGGGTGGCAGTCACGCTGTGGGCGGGGGCCGTGGTCGTTCTCGCGGTGCGGTGGCCGGGCATCATCGCGCTCTGCTGCATCGTCGCCGCGCTGCTCTGCACTGTGATCGCCGTGCGAGTCGACTCGCGGTCCCCGATCGAGCCGGGGCAGCTCACGCAGGTGCCGCTCGTCGTCACGGGTTCTGCGCAGGGCACGATCGCCGGGGCTCCCGTCCACGTGTTCGGAGACCTCGATGCTCCCATCGGCTCGACCGTGCTCGTCTCCGGTCGCGCTGCGGCCACGCCGCCGGGCGAGCACACGGCTTACCTCGTCTTCGCCACACGCATCGAGCCGCACGAGCCATCCCCCTTGGTGCTCGACTGGGCGAACGGCCTTCGCTCCACCTTCATGGATGCCGCATCGGCCCTGCCCGGCGACGGCGCCGCCCTGCTGCCGGGCCTCGCCATCGGCGACACGCGTGCGGTCGGTGACGAGCTCGACGCCGCCATGAAGGCGAGCTCGCTCAGCCACCTGACGGCCGTGTCGGGCTCGAACTGCGCGATCGTCGTCGGCCTCATTGTGCTGCTCGGCCGAAGTCTCGGTCTGTCGCGCACCGCGCGGGTGGTCGCCGCCCTCGTCGTGCTCGCCGCCTTCGTCGTTCTCGTCACGCCAGAGCCGAGCGTGGTGCGTGCCGCCGTGATGGCCACGATCGTGCTGCTCGCCCTCGCGAGCGGGCGGCCGGTGCGGGGCGTTCCCGTGCTCGCCCTCGCCGTCATCGTGCTCCTGATCGGCGATCCGTGGCTCGCCCGAGACTTCGGGTTCGTCCTCTCCGTGCTCGCCACCGGCGGCCTGCTGCTGCTCGCCGCGCCGATCGCGCGGCTGCTGGAGCGGTGGATGCCCCTGCCGCTGGCAACGGTGATCGCGGTTCCGCTGGCCGCGCAGGTGTGCTGCCAGCCCGTGCTCATCCTGCTCGAGCCCTCCCTCCCCACCTACGGCGTCGTGGCCAACGTGCTGGCCGAGCCCGCGGCCCCCGCCGCCACGATCATCGGGCTCCTCGCGTGCATCGTTCTGCCGATCGTTCCGTGGCTCGGGCAGGTGCTCGCAGCGATCGCCTGGCTTCCTGCGAGCTGGATCGCCGCTGTCGCGACGTTCTTCGCCTCGCTGCCGTTCGGCAGCATCCCGTGGCCTGGCGGTGCGGTCGGCGTCATCCTGCTGGGGGTGGTCACGGTGCTCGGCATCCTCGGGCTGCGGTTCCGGTCGGCCCGCGTCGTGGCGGCCGTTGTGCTCGTCGTGCTGCTCGGCATCGCCGGCGGCACCCGGTTCGGCGTGCTCGTCGACCGGCCGGCCGACTGGCAGTTCGCCATGTGCGATGTCGGCCAGGGGGACGCGACGCTTGTGCGCAGCGCCGACCAGCTCGCCCTCATCGACACGGGCCCAGACCCGGATCTGCTCGCCGCGTGCCTCGGCGACCTCGGCATCGGCCACCTCGACCTGCTCGTGCTCACCCACTTCGACGCCGACCACGCCGGGGGAGTGCCTGCCGTGCTCGGCCTCGCCGACGAGGTGCTCATCGGGCCGACGGGCGGCCCGGTGCACGAGCGCATCGTGAGCTCGCTCGTGTCGAGCGGGGCGCACGTGACCGTGGCTGAGCGCGGACTGCACGGGGTGCTCGGCCAGCTGCGCTGGGAGGTGCTCTGGCCCAAGCCCGCGGCCCTCGCCGGCAACGACGCTGGCATTGTGATGACCTTCCTTCCCGGCACGGAGTGCGCGTGCCTATCGGCCATCGCCCTCGCCGACCTCGGGGAGGAGGCGCAGTCGCGGGTCGTCGCCGGCGGGGTGCCAGCCGTCGACCTCGTGAAGGTCGCGCATCACGGCTCCGCCGACCAGGCGCCGCGCATCTATGAGGCGGCAAGGGCATCCGTCGGCCTCATCGGCGTCGGGGCCGACAACACCTACGGGCACCCGACCGACTCCCTGCTGGCGACACTGGCGGGCACGGGCACGACCGTGTTCCGCACCGACCTCGACGGGCTCATCCTCGTATCTCCCGGGCCGACGGTGTGGACCTCCCGCGTCGCAGCCCCCGGGTAGGCTGGCGGGCGTGGCAGGCAAGGCGACGGTATCCATTCCCCAGGTGTCGTGGGATCGCGTGCGTCCAGCACCCGTCGTGCTCGTCAGCGGGCCGGAGGGCGTGCTCGCCGACCGGGCGATCCGCATCCTTCGCGACACACTGCGCCTCGAAGACCCGAGCATCGAGGTCAACGACATCGAGGCAGACCAGTACGCGCCGGGGGAGCTGCTGACCCTCGCGAGCCCCAGCCTGTTCAACGAGCCGCGCCTCATCCGCATCAGCAACGTCGAGAAGTGCACCGACGCGTTCATCACCGAGGCCATCTCCTACTTCGAGAACCCAGCCGACGACACCTACGTCGTGCTGCGGCACTCCAGCGGCGTGCGGGGCAAGAAGCTGCTCGACGCTCTGCGCTCCGGTCTCGGCGGCGGCATCGAGGTCGTCTGTGCAGAGCTCAAGAAGGACACCGAGAAGCAGGACTTCGCCGCGGCCGAGTTCGCGACGGCCAAGCGCCGCATCAGCGGGGGAGCCCTACGCATGCTCGTGAGCGCCTTCTCCGACGACCTGGCTGAGCTCGCCGCCGCCTGCCAGCAGCTGCTCGCCGACGCGAGCGACGAGATCACCGAGGTCACGATCGAGAAGTACTACGGCGGTCGGGTCGAGACGAACGCATTCGCCGTCGCGGATGCCGCGATCGCCGGCAAGCACGGCGACGCCCTTATCCTGCTGCGGCATGCACTCGCCTCGGGAGCCGACCCCGTGCCCATGCTCGCCGCCTTCGCCATGAAGGTGCGCACGATGGCCAAGGTCGCCGGAACCACCGCGCCATCCGGCCAGCTCGCCCAGAAGCTCGGCCTCGCGCCGTGGCAGGTCGACCGCGCCCGCCGCGACGTGCGGGGCTGGAGCGATGCGGGGCTGGCGACAGCGATCGAGTTGCTCGCCGAGACGGATGCCCAGATCAAGGGCGGCGGCCGCGACCCCGTGTATGCCCTCGAGCGCATGGTCGGCGTCATCGCGCGCCGCGGCGACGCGTAACTCGCCACAAGAGGCCTGCGCCGGAGAGCTGGAGCTGCGCCCTGCCCCAACGACGAAGGCCCCCCGCGAACGGAGGGCCTTCGTGAAGAGAGAGAACGCTTAGAGCGCTGCAACCTGCTTGGCGATAGCCGACTTCTTGTTGGCAGCCTGGTTCTGGTGGATGACACCCTTGCTGGCAGCCTTGTCGAGCTTCTTCGAGGCGACGACGAGAGCGGCAGCTGCCGCAGCCTTGTCACCGGTCGCGATGGCGGTGCGCGTTGCGCGAACCGCGGTCTTGACCTCGCTCTTGACAGCCTTGTTGCGCTCCTGCGACTTCTTGTTGGTGAGAATTCGCTTCATCTGCGACTTGATGTTTGCCACGTGTGTGTACCTTTTTCGATCTGAATGGATGTGTGTGCGGCCGTGCCGGTTAGAGGTGTGTGGGGGCAACCGGCCGCTCTATCGCGAACATCCGCAAGATGTGCGCGCAAGCCAACAGGCAACGATACCGTAGCGCGGCCCTGTGGGCAATTACCCGATGCCAGCGGCACCCATCGTGTCGAGCAGGATCGCGTTGAAGCGAGCTGGCTGCGTCAGGCTCACCAGGTGGGTCGCGCCAGGCACGTGCTCGAGTCGACCGTCGCGAGCGGCCAGCAGGTACCGACGTTCCTGCAGCCGAAAGTGGTCGAGGCTGCCGTTGACGAAGGTGACGCGCTGCGGGATGCGGGCCAGCGATGCGCGAACGTCGACCGGTCGCAGCTGGCGCAGCACGTCATCCATGACCTCCAGGGCAACGCCGCCTGCGAGCACGTCGTCGACGAGACGCCGGTCGCGCACGAACAGCCGCAGCAGCGTGTTGTTGAGCAGGAGGCCGCGGTCGGGAAAGCGGTGGGTGACGGCGGCGAGCCCCCGCCACCCCCACAGGATGAGGCGGTGCGGCTGGGTGCCGCAGCTCGCGGCGAGCAGCGCGGCGATCGGCTGTCGCGCGAGCCCTGCGTAGTGGATCGAGAGGTAGCCGCCGAGCGAGAACCCGACGAGCAGCACGGGCTCGGGAGCAGCGCGCACCGCCTCGTCGATCGTGCGCACGGCGCCATCGAGGGTGAAGCGCTCCCGCATGCGGGTTCCGTGACCAGGGAGGTCCGGGGTGACGACGGTGACACCGCGCGACTCGAGCAGCTCGCGCTGGGCGCGCCACATCGTCGACGACGTGCGAAGGCCGTGCACGAGCACCACGGATCCGGCCATGAGACCACCGTATTAGCCTGAGGTCATGCCGCACCTCGCCCCGCACATCGAGTCCGTTCCCGGGTCGGGAATCCGCCGCATCTTCGAGGTCGCGGTGCACCTCGACGACGTCGTCATGCTGGCGATCGGCGAGCCGGATCGCGACGTCGCCCCCCACATCGCCGAGGCGGCAAAGCACGCGTGGGATGCGGGGCACACCCACTACGGCCCCAACGCCGGCATCCCAGAGCTGCGGGCCGCAATCGCAGCCAAACTCGAGCGCGACAACGACCTCCGCGTCGACGTCGAGCGGGTCTGGGTCACCGTCGGAGCCACCCAGGCCCTCCACCAGGCCATGGCGCTCACGCTCGCCGCCGGCGACGAGGTGCTCGTGCCAGACCCCGGGTACACGACCTTCACGATGAACGCGCGCATGCTCGACGCGGTCGCCGTGCCATACCAGCTGCTGCCGCAGCACGGGTTCCTGCCCGATCTCGCCCAGCTCGAGTCTCTCGTGACGCCGCGCACCCGCGTTCTCATCGTCAACTCCCCGTCGAACCCGCTCGGCGTGGTCTTCGACCGGCAGACCCTGCAGCAGCTGCTCGCCTTCGCCGAGCGGCACGACCTGTGGGTGATCAGCGATGAGGTCTACGAGGCGTTCACCTATGGTGCAGAGCACGTGAGCCCCGCGTCCCTGCCCGGCGGGGATCGGGTCTGGAGTGCGTTCTCGCTCTCGAAGACCTACGCGATGACGGGGGTGCGGGTCGGCTATCTCGTGACGCCGCCCGGCTACGCAGACGTCATGCGCACGGTGCAGGAGGCGAGCATCAGCTGCGTTGCCGGTCCAGACCAGGCGGCAGCGGTTGCCGCGATCACGGGCAGCCAGCAGGGCGTCACGGATGCGGCGCGGCACTATCGCGACAACTTCGAGACCGCTGCGGCGCTGCTCACCGCCCGCGGCATCCCGTTCTATGCCTCGCAGGGCTCGTTCTACGTGTGGATCGACCTCAGCCACGCGACCGGTGGGGACGTCGCCTCCTGGGCCATGGACTTCCTCCTCGAGCAGAGGGTCGCCGTTGCCCCCGGCAGCGCCTTCGGCCGGTCAGGCGAGGGCTGGATCCGCGTCTGCCTCGCGGCGACCCCGGCGGATCTCACTACCGGACTGGGGCGGCTGCCCGCTGCGTGAATCGGGGGTTACCCCGATGGCCTGGGATGCTGGCGTTTTCTAGCCTTGGAGCATGACAACCACAGAAGCCACCCCCACCATCTCCACCCCCGCGGTCTCCGCCCCCACAGGCTCCGCGACGCCAGCGGTTGCTGTCCCGCCCCGCACCCTCAGCATCGTCGGATTCGTGCTCGGGCTCATCTCGCTCGTCACCGGCCAGGCGGTCGTGCTGCCGGTCGCCGCAATCGTGCTCGGCATTCTCGGCTACCGCCAGGAGCCGGCTGGCCGCACCTTCGCCGTCTTCGCCATCGTGCTCGGCGGCCTCGCCCTGTTCGGCTGGATGATCGTCGGCGCCCTCGGCCTCGCCTTCGCCCTTCCGTTCCTCGCCTTCGGCGACTGGAGCTGGGCCCTCTAACTGCTCAACGACGAAACGCGGCCCGGGTTCTCCGAGCCGCGTTTCGTGTGTGATGCCTAGGCGAGACGGCGTCGCCGTGCAACGACGGCCAGCGCGGCGCCGGCGAGGAGCACGGCTGCTGCCACGGCTATCGTCGCGATGGAGTCGGTTCCAGAGGCGGCGAGCGCCGCCGGAGCGGCCTGCGCGACGACGTCGAACTCGAAGAGCTGAAGGAGGCCGGAGGTGAACTGGGTGGAGAAGTTGACCGAGTAGGTGCCGACATCCATCGTGGTCACCGGTGCGATCCAGGTGTAGGTGACTGCACCGTTGGCGTCGGCGACGATGTCGATCGGGTCGCTCGTCGACTCGGTGGTGTTGGGATAGACGGAGACGGTCTCACCGGGAATGAAGCCAGTCGTCGTCGCGGTGTACCCGCCGGTGCCGAAGGAGTACTGGCCGATCGAGGCGGCTGCCGTGGAGACGGGCACGGGGGTGAAGAAGAAGAGGTTACCGCCAGCGGGGAACGACGAGAGGAATACCGTTCCTCCGTCGTTGTAGAGCCCGACACTGTGAACAGAGGCGCCAGAGAACGATGCGTCGGCGAACAGCTCTGCGTCCAACGCGTCGAGAGTCGTCGGGGAAAAGGCACTGATGGCTCCGATGGTGGCTGTCGAGTACCAGATTGCCGCCGGGTCGGTGAAGGCTTCGGGTCCGGCTTGGTCTGCGAAGAAGTACTGCCCGTCGGTGAAGCCCGCGTCGGTGTACCACTGGATCTCCGCGAACAGGTCCGCGTCATTGGAGGCGTAGAAGTAGGAGCTGTTTCCGATGTTGCGAAGCGTGCTCCCTCCCGACGTCGGCACGTTGCTGTTGAAGCCGTAGAACAGGGCGACGTTGTTGTCCATTGAGAGACCGTTGAGGGTGCTCGAGAGCCCTCCCGGGCTTTCGTTTCCCCAGCCGACGTTCGCGAACGTCGCGCTGAGGGTGATGTCGCCAGCCTCCACGAAGGTCACGCCCGCGGGTGGGGCTGCGACCGCGGGGGTGGCCAGGGCAAACGCGGATGCTGCGACAAGGGCGGCCGCAGCGGTCGACGCTGCGATTCGGGTGAGCTTCACGGGCGTCCGTTCGAGAATGTGAGGACTTCTACTCGGGTAAGAGTCAAGCGCAGCATATCGATCATCGACGGCAGGTCGGGGCGATTTTGAGCGGATGTCACTCCAAATGGGGCCAGAAACGGCACCAGCACGAGCGCGGCGGCGGTTCGTGGGACAATTGCCACAAATGTCTCCCCGCGCAACCACGGCCCTCGCCCCTGCCTCCACCGATCCGGCGTTCATCCGCAACTTCTGCATCATCGCCCACATCGACCACGGCAAGTCGACCCTCGCCGACCGCATGCTCGGCATCACCGGTGTCGTCAGCGACCGCGACATGCGCGCGCAGTACCTCGACCGCATGGATATCGAGCGCGAGCGCGGCATCACCATCAAGAGCCAGGCAGTTCGCATGCCGTGGGCCCTCGATGGCAAGCCCTATGCGCTCAACATGATCGACACCCCCGGGCACGTCGACTTCACCTACGAGGTCTCTCGCTCGCTCGCCGCGTGCGAGGGAGCCATCTTGCTCGTGGATGCCGCCCAGGGCATCGAGGCCCAGACCCTCGCGAACCTGTACCTCGCTCTCGACAACGACCTCACCATCATCCCGGTGCTCAACAAGATCGACCTGCCCGCCGCCGACCCCGATAAGTACGCCAAGGAGCTCGCGAGCCTCATCGGCGGGCACCCGGATGACGTGCTGCGCGTCAGCGGCAAGACCGGCATGGGCGTCGAAGACCTGCTCGATCGGGTCGTCGAGCTCATCCCGCCGCCGCAGGGTGACCCGAACGCGCCCAGCCGCGCGATGATCTTCGACTCGGTGTACGACTCCTACCGCGGCGTCATCACCTACGTGCGCGTCATCGACGGCAAGCTCAGCCCGCGCGAGAAGATCCAGATGATGTCGACGCGTGCGGTGCACGAGCTGCTCGAGATCGGTGTGTCCTCGCCAGAGCCGACGCCATCCAAGGGTCTCGGTGTCGGTGAGGTCGGCTACCTGATCACGGGTGTGAAAGACGTGCGCCAGTCGAAGGTCGGCGACACCGTAACCAACGCGCAGAAGCCGTCGAGCCAGGCGCTGCCCGGCTACACCGACCCGAAGCCGATGGTCTTCTCTGGCCTCTACCCGATCGACGGCAGCGACTACCCGATCCTGCGCGAGGCGCTCGACAAGCTGAAGCTCTCGGACGCCTCGCTCAACTACGAGCCAGAGACCTCCGTCGCCCTCGGCTTCGGGTTCCGCTGCGGGTTCCTCGGGCTCCTCCACCTCGAGATCGTGACAGAGCGCCTCGAGCGCGAGTTCGGCCTCGACCTCATCGCGACGGCACCGTCGGTGCCATACGAGGTGACGACGGAGGACAAGAAGCACTTCACAGTCACCAACCCGAGCGAGTTCCCGACCGGCACCAAGATCGCCTCGGTCAGCGAGCCGATGGTGCGAGCCGCGATCCTCGCCCCGAAGGACTACGTCGGCACGATCATGGAGCTCTGCCAGTCCCGCCGCGGCACGCTCATCGGCATGGACTACCTCGGCGAAGACCGGGTGGAGATCAAGTACACGATCCCACTCGGCGAGATCGTCTTCGACTTCTTCGACCAGCTCAAGTCGAAGACCGCCGGCTACGCCTCCCTCGACTACGAGCCGAGTGGTGAGGCGGAGGCCGATCTGGTCAAGGTCGACATCCTGCTGCAGGGCGAGGCTGTCGACGCGTTCAGCGCCATCGTACACCGCGACAAGGCATACGCCTACGGAGTGCTCATGACGGAGCGCCTGAAGAAGCTCATTCCACGCCAGCAGTTCGAGGTGCCGATCCAGGCCGCCATCGGGGCCCGCATCATCGCGCGCGAGTCGATCAGCGCCATCCGCAAAGACGTGCTCGCCAAGTGCTATGGCGGTGACATCACCCGCAAGCGCAAGCTCCTCGAGAAGCAGAAGGAGGGCAAGAAGCGCATGAAGATGGTGGGTCGCGTCGAGGTGCCGCAGGAGGCGTTCGTCGCAGCCCTCACCGGCGACGTCGAGGAGAAGAAGAAGTAGTGGCAGAGCCAGTGCAGGGCGAAGCCGCCTGGAAGTTCGCCATCATGTTCCAGATCGGCATGATCCTCGTCGGCGTCGTGCTCATCATTATCGGGTCGACCGCCCCGGCCGTCATCCCCGTGCTGCTCGGCCTGCTCTTCATCGCGCTTGCCCTCGGCGGCATCTACTTCGCGCGGCGCAACCTGCACGAGCTGCGCAAATAGGGCAGCGGATGCCGCTGCCGAACTTCGCCCACGGCGGCATCACCCGCACGTCTCCCGCTGCAATCCCGCCCGGCTACCGCCTGGTCGAGCGGCGCACGCCTCTCGGCTCTGGCGACGCCGTGCGCGACCGGGCTATGGCGATCGTGCTGTCATGGGGCGTGAAGACCCGCGCCGGGTTCCGCGTGAGTCCGACGACGGACGCGGTGCGGGCGGGCGACGAGTACACGATCACGCTCGGCCCCATCCGCGAGCCGGTGCGGGTGGAATGGCGAAGTGCTGCTGGCTTCGGCTATACGACCCTCGCGGGCCACCCGCTCAGCGGCGAGGAGGCTTTCCTCGTCGAGCACGGCGCTGACGGGATGGTGACCTTCGTCTACCGCTCCGTGTCGCGTCCTGCGACGCTCGGCTGGCGCATCCTGTCACCCGTGCTGCGCCTCGCGCAGGCGTACTTCGTGCGACGGTACGGGCGCGTGGTGGCCCGCGCCGTGCGCACTAGTTGGAACGCCACCCGAACGCCGGCTCGTACCCGAGCTCTGCCCGCGCCTTCTCGATCGACAGCAGTGTCTCGAACTCGCCGAGCTCTCGCTTCACCTCAAGGGTCGGGTAGTACGAAGCGATGAGGGATGCCGTCGGAACGTCGAGCACCGTGTCGGCGTTCGCGATGACGAAGCGGTCGAAGCCCGGCTTGCTGCGCACGAGGGAGAGCAGCACCGCCTGGGCGGCATCCCGCGCATCGATGTAGCCCCAGAGGTTCCACTTGCGGTTCTCCGCTGTGAAGTCGGCGAACGCCGGGTAGTCGGTGGGCACCATGACGTTGGAGAAGCGCAGAGCCGTGATCGACAGCGAGTCGTCCCAGCGCACGAGCTTCTGCGCGAGCTCCTCCTCGAGGTGCTTGACCACGGCGTACATCGACTCCGGCCTCGAGTCGTAGTCCTCGTCGACGGGCAGGTACGGGGGAGCGGTCTCGAACGGAATGCCGAGCAGCGTCTCACTCGACGCGTAGACGACCGTGCGAATGCCGGCCCGGCGGGCTGCCTGGAAGACGTTGAAGGTGGCGCCCATGTTGTTGTGGAACGTTGCCGACTCCGGGGCGATGCCTCCGGCCGGAATCGCGGCGAGGTGCACGACCGCGTCGAAGCGCCCGCCCTCGTGCAGGGCGTCGACAACCTGGCCGTAGTCGGCGACGTCGACGAAGAGGAAGCCCTCGCCTCGCTCTCCGGCACGGTCCATTCCCACGACCTCGTGTCCGGCATCCTTCAGGTAGGCGACGACGACAGCGCCGAGCTTGCCGGTCGAGCCGGTGACTGCGATTCTCATGACCCCAGTGTCGCACCGGGCGCTGGGTAGAATGGCCTGGTGAAGACGGAGCTATGGAAACAGCCCGTCACCTATGCCGCGATCGGGCTGACCCAGGCAGACGACCTCCTGCGGTACCCACCACGCGGCTATCGCGCCATCGAACGGGTCATGCGCATCGGCCACGGCGAGGCCCGGTTCGAGTACGCCTCGCTCGCTGCACTCACCTGGGGCATCCAGCGCAACAGCGGCTTCCGCGTCATCCACACCGACAGCCCGCCGCAGGTGACCGACGGCACGTACGCTCCCGTGACATTCGACGACCAGGGCGAACCGCAGTCTCCCGCGGTGGGAGAGCTCGCGGATGAGGTTGTCTACGGCGAGGACGGCACGCCCATGATCGTCGCAGGCGACACCGCTCTGCTGCGGCTGCCCATCGGCATCAAGCTCCCCGTGCGCGTCATCTACGTCGTCAACGAGCCGAAGAAGGTCGGCTTCGCATACGGAACCCTGCGCGGGCATCCGGAGGACGGCGAGGAGGCATGGATCGTCGAGCACAGAGACGACGACTCCGTCTGGATGACCGTGCGCGCCTTCTCGCGCCCGGCGAACCTGTTCTGGTGGTGCGGGTACCCCATCCTCCGCATCGTGCAGGAGGTCTACACGAGGCGATACCTTCGCTCGCTCGCGGGGCCGATCGGCTGAGCTAGTGCGAGAAGTACCCGCGGTAGTACTCGTAGACCCAGCCGATGATCGCCAGCACGGCGATCGGCGCGCCGAGGAACGATAGCCAGATGCCCGCGGCAAGGCCGATGAACACGAGCGCGAGGGCCCCGGCGAGCAGTACGGGCCACCAGCTGTGTGGGCTGAACATGCCCTGCTCCGCCTCGCCGTCGTCGATCTCCGCGTCGGCGCGGTCTTCGGGGAGGCGGCCGACGCTGCGTGAGACGCGAGTGAGGTAGAAGGCGATGAGCCCAGAGAGCACGGCGCACAGCCCCAGCGCTACGGTGCCAGCCCACTCGATGGGCGGGCCCTGGATCGTGGTCGGATAGGTTGCCGCCCGTTGGGATCCATAGGCGAGCGTCCACACCACGTACACGGTGGTGGCGAGGATGAAGAAGCCGCAGAGTATGAACATGAGTCGCGCGTTCGCTGTCATGCATCCATGAGACGCCCGAGATCATGCCGGCTCTAGGCCCTTGACGAACGCGGAGAGAGTGCTAGTCGATCGGCTGCTGCTTCTGCTCGCTGCCGTCGCTCACATCGGCCTCCGTCGTGCCGAGCTCCTGCTCCGCGTCAGCAAGCCCCTCGTGCTCCGGGTTCTCTCCGACGCTCGTGCCGGATCCGGTCGCGGTGCTGCCGGGGGAGATGAGGGCTTCGTTGTCGTGTGTGTCGCTCATGCGCTCCACTATCGACGCGCGCCCTGCGAAGAGCCTGAAACCACGTTGTGCCGGTGGTGGGGGTCGAACCCACACGCCCTTTCGAGCAAAGCATTTTGAGTGCTCCGCGTCTGCCATTCCGCCACACCGGCGCACAACAACGATCCTGAGAATACCGTAGAGTCATTTTCGTGACAGACGCAGACGCGCCCCTCCAGGAGACGCAGCCAGCCCCCGCGCGACGGGTGGTTGTCGCTGAAGACGAGTCCCTCATCCGCATGGACATTGTCGAGATCCTTCGCGACGCCGGCTTCGACGTCGTCGGCGAGGCTGGCGATGGAGAGGCAGCGGTCGCGCTCGCGACAGAGCTCAAGCCCGACCTCGTCATCATGGACGTCAAGATGCCAAAGCTCGATGGCATTTCTGCTGCAGAGCAGCTCAACAAGAACCACATCGCTCCCGTGGTGCTGCTGACCGCGTTCAGCCAGAAGGAGCTCGTCGAACGTGCCTCTGAGGCCGGGGCCCTTGCCTACGTCGTCAAGCCGTTCACACCCAACGACCTGCTGCCCGCGATCGAGATCGCGCTCAGCCGCTATACGCAGATCCTCACGCTCGAGTCAGAGGTCGCCGACCTCGCCGAGCGCTTCGAGACCCGCAAGCTCGTCGACAGGGCCAAGGGCCTTCTCAACGACAAGATGGGGCTCACCGAGCCGGAGGCGTTCCGCTGGATCCAGAAGGCATCCATGGATCGCCGGCTCACCATGCACGACGTCGCCATCACGATCATCGACCAGCTCAGCCCCAAGAAGTAGTGCACGGTCGTCGCGCCATCGCCGGTGTGACAGCCCTCCTCTCGGCGGCGATCCTGTGCGCATGCACTGCGGCGCCTGAACCAGAGCCACAGCCAGATGCGCGTCACATCGCCGCGTCGGAGTTCGAGGGGCTCGTCTCCGCCGACGACCTCCAGCTCGACCAGCCGATCGACACCACGTTCAACCTCGAGCCGCTCGCGCTGAAGGCCCCATCCATCCTCTCCTTCTGGGAGGCATCCGACGGCAAGCCAGACGACTGTCTTAAGAGCTACTTCGTGTCGTTCCTGCTCCAGCCGAGCGAGGTTGAATCCTCTCCCGACGACGAGTTCGCCGACATCGCCGGGTACTACCCGGGTGACGACGGTGGCATCAACGTCGCCGCGCGATCCTTCGAGTCGGAGGATGCCGCGGTCGCCTTCCTCGGCACCGTCGCTCCCAGCGCCGCAGCCTGCACCGCTGCCGGAGGATACGAGCTGTACCAGGGCGACGGCGTGGTCGGGTGGGACGTGTCTGCGGTGGCGACGAGCACGCCATCTGGGCTGACGGTTCCCGAGGGCGTCACCGCCGTCGAGCAGGATGAGACGATCGTCGACGGCTACGCGGCCAGGTACCGCCTGACCCTGCTTCAGTTCGACAACGCCGTGGTGGCCATCACCGCCCAGCTGGCTACCGACAGTACCTTCTCGCTAGAGCAGGTCGACGACCTCGCCGAGCGCGTGGCCGAGCGGCTGGCGAGCCTCGACTAGTCGGTCTTCTGATCGAGCAGCATGTTGGTCATGCGAACGGTCGAGAGTCGCCGACCCGACTCATCCGTAATGACGATCTCGTGTGTCGCGAGGGTGCGGCCGAGCGAGAGGGCCCGGCAGGTTCCCGTGACGAAGCCGCTCGTGATCGACCGGCTGTGCGTCGCGTTGATCTCGATGCCGACGGCGTAGCGGCCGGGGCCGGCGTGGATGGCAGAGGAGATCGAGCCGAGCGACTCGCCGAGCACGACGTGCGCACCGCCGTGCAGCAGGCCGACGACCTGGGTGTTGCCCTCGACCGGCATCCTCGCGACGGAGTAGTCAGCAGAGAGCTCGAGGAACTCGATGCCCATCTTCGTCGTGAGCGCCCCTCCGCCCGAGCTGACGAGTCGTTCGAAGAGCTCTGGCGCGAGGCCGTCTGGCAGCTTGGTCATGGCATCCTTGCGGGTCTGGGGGCTGTCGGCGGGCGCGGCTAGGCTGGCTGCGTGTCGGACTCCGAAAAGCCTACCCTCATGGTCATTGACGGCCACTCGCTCGCCTTCCGGGCCTTCTACGCCCTACCGGTCGACAGTTTCCAGAACCGGGAGGGGCAGCACACCAACGCCATCCACGGCTTCATCTCGATGCTGATCAACCTGCTGAAGAACGAGAACCCGACCCACCTCGCCGTGGCCTTCGACATCTCGCGGTACTCCTTCCGCACCAGGGTGAACCCCGACTACAAGGGAACGCGCGGCGAGACGCCACCGGAGTTCATCGGGCAGGTGCCGCTGCTGCAGGAGGCGCTTGCAGCCATGAACATCACCACGATCACCAAGGAGGACTACGAGGCCGACGACATCCTCGCCACCCTCGCCACCCGTGGTCGCGCAGAGGGCTACAAGGTCGCCGTCGTCTCTGGCGACCGCGACACCTTCCAGCTCATCAACGACGACGTGATGGTGCTGTACCCGAACGCCCGTGGCGTCAGCGAGCTCAAGCGATACGACCGTGACGCCGTGTTCGAGCGCTACGGAATCGAGCCGTCGTCCTACCCCGACATCGCCGCCCTCGTCGGCGAGACGAGCGACAACCTCATCGGCATCGACAAGGTCGGAGAGAAGACGGCGATCAAGTGGGTGCTGAAGTACGGCAACCTCGCGGGCATCCTCGAGCACGGCGACGAGATCACCGGCGTGGTGGGAGAGAAGCTGCGAGAGCAGCGGGATCGCGCGATCCAGAACCGCCAGCTCAACCACCTCGTCACCGATGTGGAGCTACCGGTGAAGCTGCAGGATCTCGAGCGCAAGATGATCAACGAGCAGGCCGTTCGCGAGGTCTTCGACAAGCTGCAGTTCAAGACGCTGCTCGAGCGCCTGCTGAAGTCCGACATGAGCGACGCGTCACCGGATGCCGCGGCCGTCGCGAGCGCGCCCTCCTCCGACATCCCGCCGGTGCGCACCCTCATCGACGAAGAGCTCGCCTTCTGGATCGACACCCAGTCGGCGAAGGGCACCGCACCGCTCGGCCTTCGCGTCGAGTCGCAGGGCGGGCAGGTCACCGGCCTCGGGCTCGCCTCGCTCACCGACTCGGTCTACGTGCCGTGGAAGGCGGGAACGGGCGACTACGTCGCGCTAGAGCAGTGGCTCGCGAGTGAGGCGCCGAAGGTGCTGCAGTCGTCGAAGCAGCAGCTCAAGGTGCTGGCGACATCCGGCCTCGACCTCAAGGGCATCGCGTTCGACACGAGCATCGCGTCGTGGCTGATCAAGCCCGGAGTCAAGGAGAGCGATCTCGCGACCCAGGTCTACGACTTCCTCGGCGACCGCCTTGCACAGGCCGACCCCAACCAGCTCGTTCCCGATACCGAGGCAGCGAGCCCCGCCACGGAGGCGTGGTTCATCCTGCGGGTGGCAGAGTACCTGGCCGACAAGATCGAGCCGGGCAGCCTCGGTGTCATGAACGACATCGAGCTGCCGCTCGTGTCGGTGCTCGGCGCCATGGAGCTGCGCGGAATCGCGGTCGACCACGACATCCTGTACGGCCTCAATGGCGAGCTTGCAGAGAGCTCGGCCGAGGTCGCGGCCAAGGCCTTCGCCGAGATCGGCAAGGAGATCAACCTCGGCTCGCCGAAGCAGCTGCAGGAGGTGCTCTTCGACCAGCTCGGCATGCCCAAGACCCGCGCGAACAAGACGGGCTACTCGACCGACGCGGCGGCGCTCGCCGACCTGCAAGAGCAGAACCCGCACCCGTTCCTCGGCCTGCTGCTCGAGCACCGCGACGCGACGAAGCTCATGCAGATCATCCAGACTCTCGACAAGTCGATCGACGCGACTGGTCGAATCCACACGACCTACGACCAGACCGGGTCGAGCACTGGCCGCATCTCGTCGAACGAGCCCAACCTGCAGAACATCCCGGTGAAGACGGCGACCGGCCGTCGCATCCGGTCGGCCTTCACCAAGGGCGAGGGCTTTGAGACCCTGCTGACCGCCGACTACTCCCAGATCGAGATGCGGATCATGGCGCATCTCTCCGGCGACGCCGGCCTCATCGAGGCATTCAACAGCGGGGAAGACCTGCACCGCTTCGTCGGAGCCCGCATCTTCCACGTTGCACCAGAGGATGTCACGCCGACCATGCGCACCAAGGTGAAGGCCATGTCCTACGGGCTCGCCTACGGTCTCAGCGCGTTCGGGCTCTCGAAGCAGCTGCGCATCGACACCGCGGAGGCCAAGGAGCTCATGGCCGGCTACTTCGCCCGGTTCGGTGCCGTGCGCGACTACCTGCGCAGCGTCGTCGAGCAGGCCAAGATCGACGGCTACACGACGACGATCTTCGGTCGTCGGCGGCCGTTCCCCGACCTCGCCTCGACCAACCGGGTGCTGCGCGAGAACGCGGAGCGCGCAGCACTGAACTCGCCGATCCAGGGGTCGGCCGCCGACATCATCAAGAGCGCGATGCTCGGGGTGCATGCCGACATCGCTGAGCAGGGCCTCCAGTCGAACATGCTCATGCAGGTGCACGACGAGCTGGTGTTCGAGATCTTCCCGGGCGAGCTCGACGCGATGACAGAGCTCGTTCGAAATAACATGGCGGGCGCCGCCGACCTTCAGGTGCCCCTCGACGTGCAGATCGGCACCGGCGACAACTGGGACGAGGCAGCCCACTGATGCAACGGGAGGCGACCATCGGGTCGAGCGTCGGCCTGCACGCGCGGCCGGCCTCGATCTTCGTGCAGGCGGTGGCCGCTGCGGGCGCCGCAGTCACGCTGCGATCGGGAGACAGGTCTGTCAATGCCGCGAGCATCCTCGGCGTGCTCTCCCTCGGCGTCGGCGCTGGCACGACCGTGATCCTCGAATCCGATGACGGGGCCGCCCTCGAGTCACTCGTCGCCCTGCTGGAATCCGACATGGATGGAGCATCATGACCGACCGCACCCCTACCCCGATCGACGCCATAGCCGAGGACTACCTCGACACCTACCTCGAGCACGTTCCAGAGGAGCGCGTCTACCTCGGCCGCCCCGGCCGCGAGGGGGAGTACGCGGACTACTCGCCCGCGGGAGCTGATGCCCTCATCGACGACACCCGTGCGGCTCTCGCCCGCATCCGCGGCGCGGAGGTTGTCGACGAGGTCGACCGGGTCACCAAGCTCGACCTCACCCGCAGCCTCGAGCTGTCGGTCGCGAAGCACGAGGCGGGATTCGGCCTTCGCAACCTCAACGTGATCGCGAGCCCCGCGCAGGAGCTGCGCGAGATCTTCGACCTCATGCCGACGGCGACTGAGACCGACTGGCAGCACATCGCGGAGCGCATGCACAACCTGCCGGCCGCCATGGCCGGCTACCAGGAGAGCCTGCGTGCCGGGGCTGCCGCCGGCTCTGCTCCCGCCATCCGCCAGGTCGAGGAGAACATCACCCAGGCATCGAAGCACGCCGCCGGCGACGGCTTCTTCTTCACCTTCGCCGCCGAGGGCGCGTCAGCGCACGGGGCCCTGGAGAAGCAGCTGGAGACGGGTGCGAAGGCGGCGTCTGAGGCATATGCGGGCTTCGTGCGCTTTCTGCGCGCGGAGCTCGCACCCCATGCGCCGCAGAAGGACGCGGTGGGGCGCGAACTGTACGCGCTGGCATCCAGCGACTTCCTCGGTGCCGTGATCGACCTCGACGAGACCTACGAGTGGGGCATCGAAGAGCTCGCCCGCATGACCGCGGAGCAGGAGGCGATCGCCAACGAGATCCTTCCGGGTGCCAGCGTGCTCGAGGCGATCGCGCACCTCGACAACGACCCCTCGCTCAAGCTGCACGGCACCAAGGCACTGCAGGAGTGGATGCAGCGCACCAGCGACCAGGCGATCGAAGAGCTCGGTCGTACCCATTTCGATATCGCGCCAGAGATCCGCGCGCTCGAGTGCATGATCGCCCCGACCCAGGAGGGCGGCATCTACTACACGCCGCCGACCGACGACTTCTCGCGGGCGGGGCGCATGTGGTGGAGCGTGCCGGAGGGCGTCACCGAGTTCGACACCTGGCGCGAGCTCACGACGGTCTACCACGAGGGCGTTCCCGGCCATCACCTGCAGCTCGGCCAGGCGGTCTACAACAAGGCGCAGCTCAACGCCTGGCGTCGCATCGCCGGCACCAGCGGGCACGCAGAGGGCTGGGCGCTCTACGCGGAGCGCCTCATGGACGAGCTCGGCTACCTCACCACGCCGGCCGACCGCCTCGGCATGCTCGACGGCCAGCGCATGCGGGCCGCGCGCGTCGTTCTCGACATCGGGGTGCACCTCGAGAAGACGATGCCAGGCTCTGATGCCATCTGGACGGGGGAGGCCGCGTTCCCCTTCCTCGCCGCCAACGTCAATATGAACGACCAGTTCGTGCGCTTCGAGGTCAACCGCTACCTCGGCTGGCCGGGCCAGGCACCGTCGTACAAGGTCGGCCAGCGCATCTGGGAGCAGCTGCGCGACGAGTACGCCCGCCGAGAGGGAGCCGCATTCGACATCAAGGCGTTCCACAAGAAGGCGCTCGACATCGGGGGCGTCGGCCTCGACACGCTGCGCACGGCGATGCTCGACTAGTGCGGTCACCCTACGAGGCCCTGCGCCTAGAGGGGCTGCACCCTCGGCTCGCGGGGTACTTCTCCACGATTCCGTCGGGCAGCGTCGGTCGGGGAACCGGGGTGTTCGACGTGGTCGGCACACCTAGGCGCTGGTTGTGGCCGGTGCTCTGGATTCTCGGACGACAGGGCGTGCTCTTCCCCTTCTGGGGCCGCGATGTGCCGTTCGCCGTGACCAATACGCAGACGGATGCCGGCCTGACCGCCACGCGCACCTTCCAGTTTCCGGCTGCATCACGCTCCATGGTCGACCTCATGACCGCGCGCGATGGCGGGCTCCGCGATGATCTCGGCACCCGGCGGCGATACTGCGCCCACCTCGAGGCCTCTGTCGAGAGCGGGGCGATTCGGCTTCGATCGGTGGGGATGTGGATCAGGGTCGGCAGCATCCGCGTGCCTGTTCCCGGCAGCATCGACCTCACGGAACGCTGGGACGCCGACCGCGGCCAGCAGCACGTTTCCGCTGTCGTCTCGGTGCCCCTGATCGGTCGGGTCTACGAGTACTCGGGATACTTTGACTATGCAGTGATCGCAGAAGGAGAACACCGTGCTGTCACACCATGAGACCGCCATCGCCAACGTCGTGACGCGCTTCAGCGCTGATCCGGAGGTGCTCGCGATCGTGCTCGCGGGGTCGCTCGCGCACGGCCACGCGACTGCGACGTCAGACGTCGACATCCTTCTCGTAATCTCCGATGCCCAGCTCGCCGAGCGACAGGCGAGGCTCGACACGGCGTTCTCCGACATCGAGCTCGCTGGCTACGAGGGCGGCTACATCGACGTCAAGTACGTGAGCCCTGGCTACATCGATCTGGTCGCGGCCAAGGGCAGCGAGCCCGCGCGGTTCGCGTTTGAGGGGGCGCGGGTTTTGTTCTCCCGCCTCGATGGCCTCGAGGCGCGGCTCGCCGCGGCGGCCACGTATCCCGTGGCGCTCAAAGCAGATCGCATCGCCCGATTCGCCGCCCAGCTCGACGCCTGGCGCTGGATGGCAGGGGAGGCGGGCGCGAAGGGCGACCCGTACCTCGCGGCAACAGCAGCAAGTCGTGTCGTGCTGTTTGCCGGACGCTTGCTGCTCGCCCACAACGAGAGGCTCTACCCGTTCCACAAGTGGTTCCTGCGAGAGCTCGAGTCGGTGCCAGACAAGCCTGCCGGAATCGTCGAGCTGATGCGCGCCGCGACAGCGGCCCCGACGACCGCGGGGTCCCGGGCCGTGGCTGACGCGGTGCTCGGCTTCCGCGACTGGGAGCGCGGCGAGGTCTCGTGGCCGAACCTGTTCCTCCGCGATACCGAGCAGCCCTGGGTTCGTGACGCGACGGCAGTGGAGGACCTGTGAAGACCGTAGTGCTGGCCGGAGCGAGCGGTTTCATCGGACGCGAGCTGGCCGCCGCCTATCGTGCCGAGGGTGCGCGGGTGCATGTCATCGGCCGCACCGGACCGGATGCCCGCTGGGGCCAGACCGCGGCGATCACCGATCTCGTCGACGGTGCTGACCTTCTCATCAACATGGCGGGCAAGAGCGTCAACTGCCGCTACACGCCGGAGAATCGCGCGGAGATCATCCGCTCGAGAGTCGAGACGACCCGTGAACTTGCGGAGGCCGTTTCCTCCGCGGAGAACCCGCCGCCACTCTGGATCAACTCCTCGACCGCGACGATCTACCGCCACGCGGAGGATCGCCCGCAGACAGAGGCCGACGGCGAACTGGGGGAGGGCTTCTCCGTCGAGGTCGCCAAGGCATGGGAGGCCGCGCTGTTCGAGCGACCGCTGCCGGGCACCCGCCGTGTCGCGCTGCGCACCGCCATCGTGCTCGGCGACGGCAGCGTCATGGGCCCGCTCAGCAGGCTCGCGCGCTTCGGCTTCGGGGGAGCGCAGCTCGACGGCCGTTGGTTCGCCTCCGCGTCCCGTCGTGCGGCTGGCACGTTCCACGAGTTCAGGGCGCGCGGAGGCCACCAGCGATTCAGCTGGGTGCACATGGATGACGTCATCGGCGCCATCCGCTTCCTCGAGCAGCACGAGGAGCTCGACGGTGCCGTCAACCTGTCGAGTCCGTCACCCACCGACAGCGCCGGCTTCATGCGCACCCTCCGTTCCGTGCTGAAGGTGCCGTTCGGCATCCCCGCCCCGCGTTTCGTGCTCGAGATCGGATCGGCCGTGATCAAGACGGAGACCGAGCTCGTGCTCAAGAGCCGCTGGGTGCTGCCGAAGCGACTGCTCGACGCCGGCTACGAGTTCGCCTACCCGGAGCTGACGCCGGCACTGCGGCAGATCATCGCCGCGAAAAGTGGCTTGGCGTAGGTTTCCTCAGGCGCTAGACTGGAATGTCGCAATTCTGCGATCTATCCGCCTGCCATCGGCGAAGCAAAGCTCTTTCTCGTCAATGGCCATATTTATTGTCCACATCGGAGTAACAACTACATGACTATCGCACCGACCGCCAAGGCACCCAAGCAGGTCGCCATCAATGACATCGGATCTGCTGAAGACTTTCTCGCCGCGGTCGAAAAGACGCTGAAGTTCTTCAACGACGGAGACCTCATCGAGGGCACCGTCGTCAAGATCGACCGCGACGAGGTTCTCCTCGACGTCGGCTACAAGACCGAGGGTGTCATCCCCTCCCGCGAGCTCTCCATCAAGCACGACGTCGACCCCACTGAGGTCGTCAAGGTCGGCGACACGGTCGAGGCCCTCGTTCTCCAGAAGGAGGACAAGGAAGGCCGTCTGATCCTGTCCAAGAAGCGCGCTCAGTACGAGCGTGCGTGGGGCGATGTCGAGAAGATCAAGGATGACGACGGCGTCGTCACCGGTTCGGTCATCGAGGTCGTCAAGGGCGGTCTCATCGTCGACATCGGACTCCGTGGCTTCCTGCCGGCCTCGCTCATCGAGCTGCGCCGCGTTCGCGACCTCACGCCGTACCTCGGCCAGGAGATCGAGGCCAAGATCCTCGAGCTCGACAAGAACCGCAACAACGTCGTGCTCTCGCGCCGCGCCCTGCTCGAGCAGACGCAGTCCGAGTCCCGCACCACGTTCCTCGCGAACCTCGCCAAGGGCCAGGTCCGCAAGGGTGTCGTCTCCTCGATCGTCAACTTCGGCGCGTTCGTCGACCTCGGCGGCGTCGACGGTCTCGTTCACGTCTCCGAGCTCTCGTGGAAGCACATCGAGCACGCCTCCGAGGTCGTCGAGGTTGGCCAGGAGGTCACCGTCGAGATCCTCGAGGTCGACCTCGAGCGCGAGCGCGTGTCGCTCTCCCTCAAGGCCACCCAGGAAGACCCGTGGCAGGTGTTCGCGCGTACGCACGCGATCGGCCAGGTTGCTCCCGGAAAGGTCACGAAGCTCGTTCCCTTCGGCGCGTTCGTTCGCGTTGCAGAGGGAATCGAGGGCCTCGTGCACATCTCCGAGCTGTCGGGCAAGCACGTCGAGCTCGCCGAGCAGGTTGTCTCGGTCGGCGACGACGTCTTCGTCAAGGTCATCGACATCGACCTCGAGCGTCGCCGCATCTCGCTCAGCCTCAAGCAGGCCAACGAGGGCGTCGACCCAGAGGGCACCGAGTTCGACCCGGCGCTGTACGGCATGCTCACCGAGTACGACGAGAACGGCGAGTACAAGTACCCAGAGGGCTTCGACTCCGAGACGCAGGAGTGGAAGGAAGGCTTCGACACTCAGCGCGAGGCATGGGAGCTCGAGTACGCAGCTGCCCAGGCTCGCTGGGAGCAGCACAAGAAGCAGGTTGCAGCTGCAGCCGCTGACGAGCTGAACACGTCGAACGACGTTCCTGCCGGAGCATCCACGTTCGGTGCAGAGACCGAGTCTGGCGCGGGCACCCTCGCCGACGACGAGTCGCTCGCCGCACTGCGTGAGAAGCTCTCGAACAACTCCTAGTAGTTGCCAGCGCGAACGGCCGGTCCCCTCGGGGGCCGGCCGTTCTGCGTTCGCACCGACCGCCGCGTGCGCGTGCCGCGTGTGCAAAACAGGAACGTGAGTGATGGATGCGCACTCAGTAGCCAAAAACATGGCTATTGGGGCCAGCTATAGCCGCATGGGCCGCTCACATTCCTGAGGGCAAGGGCCGGCTGGGGAGCCGTGGGCGCGGCGCGCTCACGTGCTGAGGGCGACGTCCTTCTTCGTGCGCCGGAACAGCGCTACGAAGCCGAGGATGATGGCGGCGATGAGCAGGATGACCAGCACCGGCAGCAGCAGCGCGGCGATGCTGAGGCCAACGCTTCCGACATCCTCTGCCGCGCTCACCGCGGGGCCTCCCGCGCCGAACGTCATGGCGTGCACCATGGGGCGCGACGCCGACTTGGCGCCGTGCACGACGAGGGCTATGAGGATGCCCGCGACGATGGGAACCCACTGGTTCGACTCGAAGAAGGCGGCAGGGTCGTCGACGAGCGCGGTGCTGGAGCTGGAGCCGGATCCGAAGACGATTCCTCCGGCTGCTGGCCGAACGATCGTCTGCAGCCAGTCGTTGATGTTGTCGACAACGGGGATCTTGTCGGCGACGATCTCGATGACGAGCAGCACGCCGATGATGACGAGCACCCACTCGTTGCTGAGCCACGCCCAGCCGGCCGGCAGCTGCACGAAGTCGAGGAACCGGGAGGCGAGGCCGATCGTGAGCAGGGGGATGTATGCGTTGAGCCCCGCGGCGAACGCGAGGCCGGTGCCGGTCAACAGCTCGAACATGCGATGCCTCTCTTCGACGACGTGACACGGCGAGGCTAGCATTGCGTCCATGTACCTGATCGGACTCACCGGGGGGATTGCGTCCGGCAAGTCCCTCGTCTCTGCCCGTCTCGTCGAGCACGGTGCCGTCCTGGTGGACGCCGACGTGCTGGCGCGGGAGGTCGTCGAGCCGGGCACGCCCGGTCTTGCCGCGATTGCCGAGCACTTCGGCCCAGAGGTCATCAGCCCCGATGGCAGTCTCAACCGCGCGGCTCTCGGGGCCATCATCTTCGCTGATCCGGCACAGCGAGAGGTGCTCAACGGCATAACCCACCCGGCCGTGTGGCGGCGTGCGCGCGAGCTGTTCGCGGCAGCGCCGAAGGATGCGGTGGTCGTCTACGACGTGCCCCTCCTGGTCGAGGGTGCCAAGGGCCGCATGCTCGACTTTGACCTCGTCGTGGTCGTGAACGCGAGCACCGAGACCCGCCTTCGCCGCCTCATGGAACTGCGTGGTATGAGCCGGGAGGAGGCGGGCCACCGGCTCAACTCGCAGGCAAGCGACGCAGAGCGACTCGCTATCGCCGATGTCGTGATCGACAACAACGGCAGCGTGGAGCAGACCCTGGAGCAGGTGGATTCGCTCTGGGCGAAGGCCGTCGCATTGTCAGGGGCCGAATCTAAGCTGGGGTAATGCTTCAGACCACTCGTGCCGTCAACCGCTTCGAGGTGATCAGCGAGTACGTGCCCAGCGGTGATCAGCCCCAGGCGATCAAGGAGCTCGCGGCACGCATCAACGCCGGCGAGACCGATGTCGTGCTGCTCGGCGCAACCGGTACCGGCAAGTCGGCGACGACAGCCTGGCTCATCGAGCAGGTGCAGCGACCGACCCTCGTGCTCTCGCACAACAAGACCCTTGCCGCCCAGCTCGCCAACGAGTTTCGCGAGCTCATGCCGAACAACGCGGTCGAGTACTTCGTCAGCTACTACGACTACTACCAGCCAGAGGCCTACGTTCCGCAGACCGACACCTTCATCGAGAAAGACTCCTCGATCAACGCGGAGGTCGAGCGGCTTCGCCACTCCACGACCAACTCGCTGCTGAGCCGGCGCGACACGGTGGTCGTGTCCACGGTGTCGTGCATCTACGGGCTCGGCACGCCAGAGGGCTACATGGAGGCCATGGTCGCCCTGCAGGTCGGCATGCGCATCAACCGCGAGGCGCTCATCCGGCGATTCGTGTCGATGCAGTACAACCGCAACGACGTCGACTTCTCGCGCGGCAACTTCCGGGTGCGTGGCGACACCATCGAGATCATCCCGATGTATGAAGAGCTCGCCATCCGCATCGAGATGTTCGGCGACGAGATCGAGGCGATCTACGCACTGCACCCGCTCACCGGCGATGTGGTCAGAAAACTGGATGCCGTGTCGGTGTTCCCGGGGTCGCACTACGTTGCCAGCACCGAGACCATGCACAAGGCGATCGCGACCATCAAGGTCGAGCTCGCCGAGCGGCTGGAGGAGCTGGAGCGCCAGGGCAAGCTCCTCGAAGCCCAGCGGCTGCGCATGCGCACCACCTTCGACCTCGAGATGATGGAGCAGATCGGCTTCTGCAGCGGAATCGAGAACTACTCTCGCCACATCGATGGCAGAGCACCGGGGGAGGCCGCGCACACGCTGCTCGACTACTTCCCAGAGGACTTCCTCGTCGTTATCGACGAGTCGCACGTCACCATCCCGCAGATCGGCGCGATGTACGAGGGCGACGCCTCGCGCAAACGCACTCTCGTCGAGCACGGGTTCCGGCTGCCGAGCGCCCTCGACAACCGCCCGCTCAAGTGGAGCGAGTTTCTCGACCGCGTCGGTCAGAAGGTCTATCTGTCGGCGACGCCGGGCAAGTACGAGATGGCGATCACCGACTCGATCGTCGAGCAGGTCATCCGACCGACCGGCCTCGTCGACCCGCACATCGTGGTGAAGCCGTCGAAGGGTCAGATCGACGACCTGCTCGAGCAGATCCGCATCCGTACCGGGCGCGATGAGCGCGTGCTCGTGACGACGCTGACCAAGAAGATGGCGGAGGAGCTGACGGAGTTCCTCACCGAGGCGGGCGTGCGAGTGCGCTACCTCCACTCCGACGTTGATACTTTGCGTCGCGTTGAGCTGCTCACCGAATTGCGCCAAGGGGTCTACGACGTTCTCGTCGGCATCAACCTTCTGCGCGAGGGGCTCGACCTTCCTGAGGTGTCGCTGGTTGCGATCCTCGACGCAGACAAGGAGGGGTTCCTTCGGTCGGCGACCTCCCTCATCCAGACCATCGGTCGCGCCGCGCGCAACGTGTCGGGCGAGGTGCACATGTACGCCGACGTGCTCACCGACTCGATGGCCAAGGCCATCGACGAGACGGAGCGTCGCCGCGCCAAGCAGATCGCCTACAACGTCGAGCGCGGCATCGATCCGCAGCCGCTGCGCAAGAAGATCGCCGACATCACCGACGCGCTCGCCCGTGAGGGAGCAGACACGGCTGCACTACTAGCTGGTCGCAACGACAAGAAGCGCTCCCCGACGCCCAACCTGCGCAGGGAGGGCAAGGCGGCGGCGGGCGCCAACGAACTGGAGGCGGTCATCGCCGACCTCAACGAGCAGATGCTCTCAGCGGCAGGCGAGCTCAAGTTCGAGCTCGCGGGGCGCCTGAGAGACGAGGTTGCCGACCTCAAGAAGGAGCTGCGGCAGATGCAAGCGGCCGGGCACATCTAGGGCGGCGCGCGCGAGTCACGGCAAGCCAGCTAGCATCACGCCCGCGAGGGTAGCCATAGACTTCCCTGGTGCCTGCACGGCACCTAGCACTCGGGAGTTGTCGTGTCATTGGTGTCGTGGACAAGCCAGAGTCGGCCGCTCCAATGCCGTGTGTGCGGGTTCAGTGGCAGCGGGGAGCTAATCGCCACGGTGACAGCGCTCGCAGAAGTGGACCTTCCCGCAGTGCGCTGCCCCGACTGCGGGTCGATCCAGCTTCGAGACGAAGCGCTCGACTCATCGCCGAGCGACGAATCCGTTGACGGCTATGTCGAGGGCGGGGTCGGCATCGGCGCCATCGCCGACTCGATGTCGCTCGCAGACCTGACCAGGGTTCATCGATTCCTCGACGTGGGCTGCAACTACGGGTTCGCGCTCGACCTCGGTCGTTTCCTCTTCGACTGGGACGTCGTTGGTGTTGAACCCTCGCTGGCCGGTCGGCGCGGCTCCGTCGAGCTCGGACTCGACATCCGCAACGAATACCTCGATGCGAGTTCTCAACTCGGTGAGAACTTCGATCTCATCCTCGCGAGCGAGGTTGTTGAGCACGTCACCGATCCTGTCGGGTTCCTCAGAGCCATTGCCACGCGCCTTGCGCCGGGTGGACAGGTAGTGCTGACGACGCCAGCAGCAGAAATCGTCGAGCGCGGAATGCCGGAGCCAGAGGTTGTCGCCGCGATCAGCCCCGGTTATCACGTTTTCATTGCCTCGAGAGCGGGTCTGGAGCTCCTGCTCCGACGAGCCGGGTTCACCACTGTCATCGTCGAGCGTGTCAGGGGATCCCTGCGTGCGGTGGCAGCTCTCGAAAACACTCCCATCGTGAGTTCTCCCATCTCCCTCGAGCAGCTCGAGTCCTACGTGGGACACGCTGCGAGCATCGCTCCGCGGGGGAGCGCGCTGGAACTGGGCATGGCTGTGCGCTCGCTCCGGTCCCGCGTTGCTAGAGGCGACTTCCGCACCTATCGCGACGAGGTCGCCGCTGTTCGCAGAGCCTTTCACCGACGACACCACATCAAGATCGCCGATCCTTCCGGTCTCGCTACGCGGCTGCTTTCTAGCCCTGAACCCCCTCCGTGGAGCCTTGCCGGCGCCGCGTTCGCACTTGGGATGATCGAACTGTCGCACCGCGCGCGCCCGGCCAAGGCTGCGCAGTATTTTCAGCTCTCGAACACCGCGGCCCGTCTCTGGCGCAACGCTGCACAGGTCGCAGATCTCGACACCGTCGACTTGCTGTTCCAGTCGGCCTACCATCGTGCTCTTGCCTTGTCGCGTGTCGATCCCGCAGAGGCGACGACGGCTGTGCTTGCGCTGGGAGAGTGGCTCGACCCAACGGTCGACGACCGCGCCGCAGTGCTGGCGCGGCGGGAGTGCCGGGTGTTTGTCGAGATCGCTGCACGGGGCGCCGTGGCTCATGGCGGAGAACTAGAGCAGCGAGTGGATGACCGTGCACGAGGGCTGGCGGCGTCAAGCGACCAGGAAGACCGAATGGCGGGTCTCGATGCCCTCCTGGTGCTCGGGCTCGCTGCCATCCAACGTGGAGACCTCGATGAGGCGCGGGAAAGACTCGGCGAATGCGAGCTGCTCGCGTTGACTGACGAGTCCGACGAGCACGGTCGATCCGTCGCACGGGTCTGCCGGGAGCACCTCGACGACCTTCCTCTCGTCGAGTCCGTAGATTCTGGTCTACGGATCCACTCGGCGATCGACACCTACTGGTGCGATGCGTATGGCACTTACCTCGATGGGTGGGTTCACGTCGGCGACGTCGATGTTGATGTCATCACCGTCGCGATCGAGCGCACGGAGGTCATTGCCACGCGGTCGGATCGTCCCGATTTGCTCAACCACTGGCCCGATACCCCAGCCGTCACCCGCGGGGGGTTCCGTGCCTACGTTCAGGGGGCTGTCGGAGCAGAGGCGGTCATCACAGTGACGACAGCGAGGGGGCGAGTGAGCACCCGCATCGCGTTGCCTTCCCATCCCTTGCCGCTTGGGTCATCCTCGACCAGCCATGTGACTCTCGTGCAGCGAGCGGTGGACTCCGCCCCGCCTGGCCCGATTGTTGTGGCAGGCCTGCGCGCCCCTACCGCGGCGCTCGCCGAGCAGAGGCTAGCCGAGTTCGGGTCACGAGCGGTCACCAGCCTCGACATTCACGACGGCCACGGCGTCACCCACGTCGGTGACGCCCATCGCATGTCGTCATTCCTTCCTCGGGACACCTTTTCGCTCGTGTACTCGAGCGATGTGCTGGAGCACCTCACAACACCGTGGGTGTTTGCGGCGGAGTGCGCGCGAGTGCTGAAGGTCGGCGGTCTCGCCGTGCACATTGCTCCGTGGATCTGGCCAACCCATGCCACACCGAACGACTTCTTTCGTTATTCACCGGAGGGCCTGGAGCAGCTGTTCGGCTCATCGCTCGGGTTCCGGATCGTCGCGAGCGGAGGCGCGGCGGACGCACGGGTCTATCCCGACCCCGCTTGGAGAGAGGACTACCTGCGGATGCCGACGACGTCGTCACTCTCGCACTCCTGGGTCATCGCGGAGAAGATCTCGGCGGCGGCTGACGACGCGGCCTGGCCGTATGACGAACACGACGGAGAGGCTCTCGCGCGCGAGTATCCTGTTGACGGTCTTGCACCAGAAAGAGAAGCACAATGACGCCCCCGTTCGACGTTTCGGCGATCATACCGGTGCACAACGGGGCCGCCCACCTTCGCCAGGCTTTCGCCAGCGTCCTTGAGCAGACTCGCCTGCCATCCGAGGTGATCATCGTCAACGATGGGTCTGAGGATTCCTCCGCAGCGGAGATATCGGCGATAGCCGCCTCCTCGCCAGTGCCGGTCGTGGTTATCACCCACGCAAACGTCGGGCAATCCGCGTCCCGGAACGCTGCTGCAGCAGCGGCACGCGGCGAGCTGCTCGCCTTCCTCGATCAGGACGACAAATGGCGCCCACGACACCTCGAGGTGCTGGTCGCGCCCTTTGCAACGGATTCGGACCTTGGTTGGGCGTACAGCGACTTCGACGAGATCGACACAGACGGTCTCGTCGTCACACGCAACTTCATGCGAGCAGTAGGTGCCGACACGCCGAGAACAACGGTGACCGAGATAATCCAGCGGGATGGCATGGTTCTGCCGTCGGCAAGCGTCATTCGGTCACGTGCATTCCAGCAGGTCGGTGGGTTTGATGCCCGGCTCCGGGGCTACGAGGATGACGACCTCTTCCTCCGCGTCTTTCGCGCTGGCTGGACCTCCCGGTTCACTGCAGAATCGCTCACCGTATTCCGCGTGCACGCCAACAGCTCTTCGACGCGAAGCATCTTCCGCGAGAGCCGAATGACGTACTTCTCAAAGGTCTCGGAGTCTCTGCCCGATGATGTCCGGCTCAACCGCTACTACGTGAGCGACGTCCTTCGGCCGCGCATGCTCAACAGCACTCTGTTCGAGTATTCGGTGGCGCTGAACCTCGGACAGAACGACGAGGCCAAGTCGATTGCCAAGAGCCTGTCGTCCCTGCTGGAGTCAGCACCGCCAGGACGGCGCCGCGCCGCTGCGCTCTTTGTGCTGCACCGGCCCCGACTTGCCCGGCTGCTCCTAGGGGTTCGCGCGCGGGTTCCTCGACCTCTCAGACCGCGAATTCCACCGGTGCTCACGCCACGCTAGGGTTTCTGCGGTTATCAACGGGTGACGCATCACGATGGGGCGTGACAGGGCAACGATGCGCGTTCGCCACGGGCGCATGCGCTCAGCAATGTCGGTGGTCTCCGTAGACTTGTGAGAGTGTCGGTGACCCCTGTTAACTCCCTGTCCACGCTGCGCGTTCGAGGGGCTCGGGTGCACAACCTCAAGAACGTCGACATCGAGATTCCCCGTGACTCCCTCGTCGTCTTCACCGGCCTCTCCGGCTCTGGCAAGTCGAGCCTCGCCTTCGACACGATCTTCGCCGAGGGGCAGCGCCGCTACGTCGAGTCGCTGAGTGCCTACGCCCGCCAGTTCCTCGGTCAGGTCGACCGTCCCGATGTCGATTTCATCGAGGGGCTCTCTCCGGCGGTCAGCATCGACCAGAAGTCGACCAACCGCAACCCGCGGTCCACCGTGGGAACCATCACCGAGATCTACGACTACCTTCGCCTCCTGTGGGCCCGCGTCGGCATCCCGCACTGCCCCGTCTGCGGCGAGAAGATCCAGCGGCAGACCGTGCAGCAGATCGCCGATCAGCTCATGGAGCTCGATGAGGGCACGCGATACCAGATCGTCAGCCCGATCATCTCGCAGAAGAAGGGCGAGTTCGTCGACCTGTTCAAAGAGCTCGCCTCAAGCGGCTACTCGCGGGCGATCGTCGACGGCGACGTCATCCAGCTCAGCGAGCCGCCAGTGCTCAAAAAGCAGTTCAAGCACGACATCTCCGTCGTCGTCGACCGCCTAGTCGCCGGCCCCGACGCGCTGACGCGCCTCACCGACTCGCTCGAGACCGCCCTGCGCCTCACTGACGGCAACGTCGCGATCAACTTCATCGATCTGGAGGGCAAGGCGGCCTGGCGCAACTACAGCGAGAAGCTCTCGTGCCCCAACAACCACCCGCTGCAGCTCACCGAGATCGAGCCGCGCACCTTCTCCTTCAACGCTCCGTTCGGCGCGTGCCCAGAGTGCTCCGGACTCGGCTCCAAGATGGCGGTGGATGCCGACCTGCTGGTCGCCGACGATTCCGTCAGCCTCGCCGACGGCGCCATCCTTCCCTGGACCCAGTCGGGCAAGGGCCTGTTCAACTACTTCGAACGCCTCCTCGAGGGGCTCGCGCGCGACCTCAACTTCTCACTGAAGACCCCGTGGGGCGAGCTGCCAGAGGAGGCGCGGTTCGCGATCCTCAACGGCAACGACTTCGAGGTGCAGGTCAAGTGGAAGAACCGCTTCGGTCGTGAGATGAAGTACACGACCGGCTTCGAGGGCGTCATTCCCTACATCGAGCGCAAGTACCTCGAGGCAGAGACCGATGTGCAGCGCCAGCGCTTCGCGAGCTACCTCCGCGAGGTGCCGTGCCCCGTCTGCGAGGGCAAGCGCCTCAAGCCAGAGGTGCTCGCGGTGACCATCAACGACCGCAGCATCTCCGATGTCTGCGACCTCAGCCTCGCCGACGCGCACACCTTCATGGACGCCCTCACCCTGACCGATCGCGAGGCGCGCATCGCGGCGCAGGTGCTGCGCGAGATCCGCCTTCGGCTCGAGTTCCTGCTCGAGGTCGGTCTCAGCTACCTCAACCTCGCGCGTGCGGCCGCAACGCTCAGCGGCGGCGAGGCGCAGCGCATCCGTCTGGCGACGCAGATCGGGTCGGGGCTCACTGGCGTGCTCTACGTGCTCGACGAGCCATCCATCGGCCTGCACCAGCGCGACAACCGCCGGCTCATCGACACGCTCGTCAAGCTCAAGAGCCTTGGCAACACGCTCATCGTCGTCGAGCACGATGAGGACACGATTCGCACCGCCGACTGGATCGTCGACATCGGCCCGGGCGCGGGGGAGCACGGCGGCACCGTCGTGCACTCCGGCTCCTACGAGGACTTGCTGAAGAACACGGAGTCGGTGACCGGCGATTACCTCTCTGGCCGCAAGTCGATCGAGACCCCGAAGAAGCGCCGCCCCATCGACAAGAAGCGCCAGATCACCGTGCACGGCGCGAAGGCGAACAATCTCCGCGACGTCACCGTCGACTTCCCGCTCGGCACGTTCACGGCTGTCACCGGCGTGAGCGGCTCCGGCAAGTCGAGCCTCGTCAACGACATCCTCTACAAGGTGCTCGCCAACGAGCTCAACGGCGCGCGCCAGATCGCGGCCAAGCACACCAAGGTGACGGGTCTCGACAACCTCGACAAGGTCGTGCATGTCGACCAGAACCCGATCGGCCGCACGCCGAGGTCGAACCCCGCGACCTACACGGGAGTGTTCGACAAGATCCGCACGCTGTTCTCAGAGACGATGGATGCGAAGACCCGCGGCTACCTGCCCGGTCGCTTCAGCTTCAACGTCAAGGGCGGCCGCTGCGAGAACTGCTCCGGCGACGGCACGATCAAGATCGAGATGAACTTCCTCCCCGACGTCTACGTCGCCTGCGAGGTCTGCCACGGTGCCCGCTACAACCGCGACACGCTCGCGGTCAAGTACAAGGGCAAGTCCATCGCCGAGGTGCTCGACATGCCGATCAGCGAGGCGGCGGAGTTCTTCGAGGCGATCGGCGCCATCCACCGCTTCCTGAAGACGCTCGTGGATGTCGGCCTCGGCTACGTGCGCCTCGGCCAGAGCGCGACGACCCTCTCCGGCGGCGAGGCGCAGCGCGTCAAGCTCGCGACGGAGCTGCAGAAGCGCTCCAACGGGCGCAGCATCTACGTGCTCGACGAGCCGACCACCGGCCTGCACTTCGAAGACGTGCGCAAGCTGCTGCTCGTGCTCAACGGCCTCGTCGACAAGGGCAACACCGTCATCGTCATCGAGCACAACCTCGACGTCATCAAGTCGGCCGACTGGATCATCGACCTCGGCCCCGAGGGTGGCGCGGGCGGCGGCCAAGTGCTGTTCGAGGGCTCGCCAGAGAGGCTCGCCAAGGTCGAGGGGAGTCACACGGGGCAGTTCCTGCGTGAGATTCTCGAGGGCGCACGCGCGTAGCATTCCAGCATGTCTGAGACGGTCAGCTATCGCCCGAAGGCGGGGGAGATCCCAACGAGTCCGGGGGTCTACCGTTTTCGCGATGCCGCTGGTCGGGTGCTGTACGTCGGCAAGGCGAAGAACCTCCGCGCTCGGCTGAGCAACTACTTCCAGCCGCTGCGCAGCCTGCACGAGCGCACGCGCCGCATGGTCGTCTCTGGCGCGTCGGTCGAGTGGACCGTGGTCGGCAGCGAGTTCGAGGCGCTGCAGCTCGAATACACCTGGATCAAGGAGTTCCACCCGCCGTTCAACGTGCAGTTCAAGGACGACAAGTCCTACCCCTATCTGGCCATAACGCTGGGCGAGCAGGTGCCGCGTGTCATGGTGACGCGCAACAGGAACCTGCCCGGCGCGCGGTACTTCGGCCCATACACGAAGGTCTGGGCGATTCGCGAGACCGTCGACCTGCTGCTCAAGCCGTTCCCGATGCGCAGCTGCTCCGACGCCACCTACAAGCGGGCGGAGCAGACCGGGCGACCCTGCCTGCTCGGCGACATCGGAAAGTGCGCTGCGCCGTGCGTCGGCCGCATCTCGAAAGAGGACCACAAGTCGATAGCACTCGACTTCGCGAGCTTCATGGCCGGTCAGGACCGCACGTACACGGCGCGACTGGAGAAGCGCATGAAGGATGCCTCCGCATCCATGGACTACGAGAACGCGGCGCGGTACCGCGATCAGCTGCACGCCATGGAGACCGCGCTGGCCAAGTCGAACATCGTGCTCGCCGACGAGGTGGATGCCGATATCTTCGGCATCGCCCACGACGAGCTCGCAGCCGCGGTGCAGCTGTTCATCGTGCGGGGTGGCCGCATCCGCGGTGTGCGCTCCTGGGTGGTCGACAAGGAGCTCGACGTCGAGCTGCCGGAACTCGTCGAGATCGCGCTGCAGAACGCCTACGACACCGAGCTTCCGAACGGCGAGGAGCCCCCGCGCGAGGTGATCGTTCCCGCCCTGCCCGACGACGTCGCAGAGCTGGAGAAGTACCTCGGCGGCCTGCGGGAGAAGGGGCGCGTGAGCGTCAAGCTCGCACAGCGCGGCGACAAGGCAGCGCTCGCGCTCACGGTGACCCAGAACGCGCAGAACGCGCTCGTGCTCTACAAGACGCGTCGCAGCGGGGACTTCACGGCACGATCGCAGGCTCTCGCCGACATCCAGGAGGCGCTGGGCATGGATGACGCACCGTTGCGCATGGAGTGCTACGACGTCTCCCACCTCAGCGGCACCAACATCGTCGCCTCGATGGTCGTCTTCGAAGACGGGCTTCCGCGCAAAGACGAGTACCGTCGCTTCGCAATCGCCGACTCCAGCGACGACACCGAGTCGATCCACCAGGTGCTCACGCGGCGCCTCGCGTACCTGAAAGACCCCGATGTGAATCCGCTCAATGACGACGGGTCGCGAAAGAAGTTCCACTACAAGCCCAACCTGCTCATCGTCGACGGCGGCCAGCCGCAGGTCGCGGCGGCGAAACGCGCGCTCGACGAGGCCGGCATCACCGGGATCCAGCTGTGTGGGATCGCCAAGCGGCTCGAAGAGATCTGGCTGCCGGATTCTGACTACCCCGTCATCCTTCCGCGCAACAGCGATGCGCTGTTCCTGTTCCAGCGCATCCGTGACGAGGCGCACCGCTTCGCGATCAGCTACCAGCGGCAGAAGCGCAAGGCCGACATCACGACCGTGCTCGCCGAGATCCCGGGCCTCGGGCCCTCCCGCGTGACCTTCCTGCTCAAGCACTTCGGGTCGGTCAAGCAGCTGCGCGCCGCCGATGCCGCGACGATCGCAGAACTCCGTGGATTCGGTCCAACGCTCGCAGAGGCGATCGTCACGGCGCTGCGCGGCAGAGCCTGAGCCCCGCGCGCGGGTATCCTTAGAGGGTGGCCAAGCGAACCGACCGGCAAGAACTGCTGATCGTCACCGGCATGTCGGGCGCCGGGCGCTCAACGGTCGGCAACGCTCTCGAGGATCTCGGGTGGTACGTGGTCGACAACCTGCCACCGCAGATGCTCAAGCCCCTCACCGAGCTGGCAGAGCACGCGGGCGGCTCCCTTCCCAAGGTGGCCGCCGTCGTCGACGTGCGTGGTGGCAAGCTCTTCGCGGATGCCGTTCAGGCGATCCACGCCCTGCGCAGCAACTCGAACGTGCGGCTGCTGTTCCTCGACGCCACGGACTCCGCACTCGTGCGCCGGTTCGAGTCGGTGCGCCGCCCGCACCCCCTGCAGGGGGAGGGCACGCTGCTCGACGGCATCACAGTGGAGCGCACTCGCATGCAGGAGCTGCGGGAGTCGAGTGACATCGTCATCGACACTTCAGAGCTCAACATCCACCAGCTTGCCTCCACGATCACCGAGAAGTTCGCGGAGGAGCACACTCCCGGCGTGCAGATCACGGTCATGAGCTTCGGCTTCAAGTACGGTCTGCCAACCGATGCCGACCTCGTCGCCGACGCGCGCTTTCTCCCCAACCCGTTCTGGGATCCGGCGATGCGTGCGCACACCGGTCTCGACACCGAGGTGCGCGAATACGTGCTCGCCCAGGAGGGCGCCAGCGAGTTCATCGAGGGCTACGCCAAGGCGATCACGCCGGTGCTCGCCGGGTACCAGCGCGAGAACAAAAGACACGCTACGATCGCTATCGGCTGCACCGGAGGCAAGCACCGCTCCGTGGCCGTGGCCGAAGAACTGGCAACGCTGCTCAGGGGACTCCCCAGCGTTGCCGTCAACGTGAAGCACCGCGACCTTGGTCGCGAATAAGCTTTCACTTTTGGCCGTGTGAAGCGGGTATCGTCGTGACCTGAGCTTGCCCGCCCGCTCGAGAGAAGCGGCGTTGATTAGAGGATGTATTCAGTGGCACTAACCGCCGACGTCAAGGACGAACTAGCCCGCCTCGAGGTGAGCAAGAACCCGGTACGTGCGGCAGAGCTGGCCACCATCCTTCGCTTCTCCGGAGGCCTGCACCTCATCTCCGGCCGCATCGCCGTGGAGTCAGAACTCGACTCGCCGCTCGTCGTTCGCCGTCTTCGCAAAGACCTGGCCGAGCTCTACGGTGTGCGCAGCGAGGCAGCCGCCGTGTCTGGGTCCGGTGCGCGCAAGACCAACCTGTACCTGGTGCGGGTGATGGATGGGGGAGAGACCCCCGCGAGGCAGACCGGCCTTCTCGACGCTCGCCGTCGCCCCATCCGCGGCCTTCCCAACCGCCTCACCACCGGTTCTCGCGAGGAGCTCGCCGCCGTCTGGCGCGGGGCATTCCTCGCTGCAGGAACCCTTACCGACCCCGGCCGCTCTGCGGCCCTCGAGATCACCTGCCCTGCCAACGAGGCAGCGATGGCGCTCGTCGGCGCCGCTGGCCGCCTGCACATCCCGGCCAAGGCCCGCGAGGTGCGTGGCGTGCACCGCGTCGTCGTGCGCGACGGCGAGGCGATCGGAGCGATGCTGCGCCTCATGGGGGCAACCGCGAGCGTCACCGCGTGGGAGGAGATGCGCCAGCGCCGCGAGGTGCGCGCCACCGCCAACCGCCTTGTCAACTTCGACGACGCCAACCTGCGGCGCTCTGCCCAGGCCGCCGTCGCCGCGTGCGCGCGCGTCGAGCGCGCCCTCGAGATCCTCGACGGCGACGTGCCAGAGCACCTGCGCTACGCGGGCGACCTTCGCCTGCGCTTCCGTGACTCCTCACTCGACGAGCTCGGCCACCACGCCGATCCGCCCATGACGAAGGATGCCGTGGCGGGTCGCATCCGCCGCCTCCTCGCGATGGCCGACAAGAAGGCCTCCGACCTCGGAATTCCCGGAACCGACGCCAATCTGCCGCCCGACCTGCTCGACCTCTGAGCGCGGCGTCATCTCGCCTGCACCCCACCCACCCCGGGCATAGACTGAAACCATGGCTGACTACACTCTTCCGGAACTCTCCTACGACTACTCCGCCCTCGCCCCGCACATCAGCGCGGCCATCATGGAGCTTCACCACAGCAAGCACCACCAGGCCTACGTGACCGGTGCGAACACCGCTCTCGCCCAGCTCGCCGAGGCACGCGACGCCGGCGACTTCACCTACGTCAACAAGCTCGAGAAAGACCTGTCGTTCAACCTCGGCGGCCACGTCAACCACTCGATCTTCTGGACCAACCTCTCGCCAGACGGCGGCGACAAGCCGGTCGGCGACCTCGCCGCGGCGATCGACGATCAGTTCGGCTCCTTCGACAAGTTCACCGCCCACTTCACCGCTGTCGCCATGGGCGTGCAGGGGTCGGGTTGGGCTGTGCTCGCCTACGACTCGATCGGCCAGAAGCTGATCATCGTGCAGTTCTTCGACCAGCAGGGCAACCTTCCTGCCGGCATCGTCCCCATCCTCATGCTGGATGTCTGGGAGCACGCGTACTACCTCGACTACAAGAACGTGCGCGCCGACTACGTGAAGGCCTTCTGGAACATCGCCAACTGGGAGAACGCGCAGCAGCGCTTCGCCGCGGCGACCGAGAAGACCGGCGGCCTGCTGCTACTCTCGTAGCGGTTCGACGCCCCATCGGAGCTGCGTCACCATCCTGTTGAGAAACACACCCCCAACTACCACCACACTGCGTCGCTCGACGCCTTAGCACCTGGAGTTCCTTTGACCGTCAAGATCGGTATCAACGGCTTCGGCCGAATCGGCCGCAACTTCCTCCGCGCCGCCCTCGCCAAGGGCAGTGACCTCGAGATCGTCGCCGTCAACGACCTGACCGACAACGCCGCGCTCGCGCACCTGCTCAAGTACGACAGCATCACCGGTCGCATCGACGCCAAGGTCGAGCTCGACGGCGACAAGATCATCGTCAACGGCAAGCCGATCATCGTTCTCGAGGAGCGCGACCCGGCCAAGCTCCCGTGGGGCGAGCTCGGCGTCGACATCGTCATCGAGTCGACCGGCCGCTTCACCAAGTCGGAGGATGCGCGCAAGCACATCACCGCTGGCGCCAAGAAGGTCATCGTCTCGGCTCCGGCCAGCGGCGACGACGTCGCGACGCTCGTGCTCGGTGTCAACGAGGGCACCTACGACTCCGCCGTCCACGACATCATCTCGAACGCGTCGTGCACCACGAACTGCCTCGCGCCGCTCGCCAAGGTGTTCAACGACAAGTTCGGCATCGAGCGTGGCCTCATGACCACCGTTCACGCCTACACCGCAGACCAGAACCTGCAGGATGGCCCGCACGACGACCTGCGCCGCGCGCGCGCTGCCGCCGTCAACATCATCCCGACCTCGACCGGTGCGGCCAAGGCCCTCGGCCTCGTGCTGCCGGAGCTCGTCGGCAAGCTCGACGGCTACGCGCTTCGCGTTCCGGTTCCGACCGGCTCGATCACCGACCTCACCATCGAGACCGGCACGGAGGGCCTCACCGTGGCTCAGGTCAACGCCGCATACAAGGAGGCCGCTGAGGGCCCCCTCAAGGGCATCCTCAAGTACACCGAGGACCCGATCGTCTCGAGCGACATCGTCACCGACCCGCACTCCTCGATCTTCGACGCCGGCCTGACGAAGGTCATCGGCACGACGGTCAAGGTCGCCTCGTGGTACGACAACGAGTGGGGCTACTCCAACCGCCTCGTCGACATCACCGAGTACGTCGGCGCGCGTCTCTAGCCTTCTAGAGCCCTCATGACGATCCGCACCCTCGAGTCGCTCGGCGACCTAAAGGGCACGACCGTACTCGTCCGTCTCGACCTGAACGTTCCGTTGAAAGACGGCGCGATCACCGATGACGGGCGAGTGCGGGCCGCCCTCCCCACCCTCAACGCCCTGCTCAACGCGGGTGCCAAGGTCGTGGCAATGTCCCACCTCGGTCGCCCCGACGGTGCTCCCGACTCCAAGTACAGCCTCGCCCCGGTCGCCCAGCGTCTCAGCGAGCTGCTCGGCAAGCCGGTGTGCTTTGCGGCAGACACCGTAGGACAGGGTGCGCAGGATGCCGTGGCCAGCCTCGAGGACGGCGGCGTCGTGCTGCTGGAGAACCTGCGCTTCAACGCGGGGGAGACGAGCAAAGACGAGTCGGAGCGCACGCGCTTCGCCGAGAAGCTCGCGGCCTTCGGCGACGTGCTCGTCTCCGACGGCTTCGGCGTCGTTCACCGCAAGCAGGCGAGCGTCTACGAGCTCGCGAAGCTCGTGCCGAGCGCTGCCGGCCTGCTCATCGAGCAGGAGCTCAGTGTGCTCGACCGCCTCACCTCGACGCCGGAGAAGCCGTACGCGGTCGTTCTCGGCGGCTCGAAGGTCAGCGACAAGCTCGCCGTCATCGACGCGCTGCTGCCGAAGGTAGACACGCTGCTCGTCGGCGGCGGAATGCTCTTCACCTTCCTCTACGCGCAGGGCCACGCCGTTGGCGCGAGCCTGCTCGAGGAGGACCAGGTGGATGTCGTCAAGGGCTACCTCGCCAAGGCGGCAGAGCTCGGGGTCGAGATCGTGCTCCCCACCGACATCGTCGTCGCGTCGAAGTTCGGCGCCGACGCCGAGGTCGCGGTCACCGCGGCCGATGCGATCGAGTCGACGCCCTTCGGTGCCTCGGGGCTCGGCCTCGATATCGGACCGGAGACCTCCGCTCGCTTCGCCGAGATCATCGCCAGCTCGAAGACCGTGTTCTGGAACGGGCCCATGGGCGTGTTCGAGCTCGCGCCATTCGCTGCTGGAACCAAGGCCGTCGCCGGCGCCCTGACCAAGGTCAGCGGACTCGGCGTGGTCGGCGGGGGAGACTCCGCAGCCGCGGTGCGTGCCCTCGGCTTCAAAGACGACCAGTTCGGTCACATTTCTACCGGTGGCGGCGCGAGCCTCGAGTTTCTCGAGGGCAAGAAGCTGCCTGGCCTGGAGGTCCTCGGATGGGCGTAAGCAACAGGGTCCCGCTCATCGCGGGCAACTGGAAGATGAACCTCGACCACCTGCAGTCGATCGCCTTCGTGCAGAAGCTCGCCTGGAGCCTCAAAGACGCGAACCACGACTTCGATGCTGCAGAGGTGGCCGTCTTCCCGCCGTTCACCGACCTGCGCTCGGTGCAGACTCTGGTCGCGGCCGACAAGCTCCCGCTCGCGTTCGGCGGCCAGGACCCCTCGGCACACGACTCGGGTGCCTTCACCGGCGAGATCTCGGGTGCGTTCCTCAAGGCCCTCGACTGCAGCTACGTGATCATCGGCCACTCCGAGCGTCGCACGATG
>NZ_JBXMIS010000110.1:0-2407 GCF_057073975.1 Conyzicola sp.
GTCGTGGTCGCCCTGGCCAGCGACAGCGAACTGGATGCGGCCGACCTCAGCTTCATCCCGATGCTCGACCCGTCTCCCGCCGAGGGAGCCAACGTCGAGTTCGTCGTGCCGGCCGACCCCATGGTGCGCGACGGCGTCGGGCACATCCGCATGCGCGTGCACGAGCGCGGCAGCGGCGAGACCCTGTCGTGCGGCACGGGTGCTGCCGCGGCCGCCCTCGCGGTGCGGCACTGGGCAGGATCCGGAGCCCCGAACCAATGGAGGGTGGAGGTGCCGGGCGGTGTGCTCGGCGTGCGCATGTTCCCGACGGAGGATGGGGAGCACGTGTCGCTGTCGGGGCCGGCTGAGCTCGTCTACGAGGGCGACCTCTCGATCTAGACCTCGATCGCGCCGCCGGTGGCCGTCAGGTGCTCGCGGAACGTGAGCACGGGATTCTCTGCCCGAGCGGCGATGTACTCGGCGAAACGCACCTGCTCGCGCAGCGGGCGACCCCCGCGGATGAGCTCTGCCTGCCTGCGCTCGGTGTCACGGATGCCCCGGGCGATCCCGAGGACGCGATCGATGGATGCGGCCTCGACGAACACGATGCCGTCCTCGTCGCCGATGACGACATCCTCTGTGGTCACGGTCCACTCGCCGATGGTCGCGGCGCTCAGCGCGTCGGGCTTGGCGGCCTCGACCCGCAGCGGCCCCGTCGACGTGGAGCCGAGGCTGAAGACCGGCAGCCCGATCTCGAGGATGTCGGCGGTGTCGCGGTGCAGCCCCCAGATGACGATGCCCGCGAGGCCGGCGTGCTGCACCTCGAGCGCGACGAGGTCGCCGACGCAGGCCTCGCTTGCGAGTCCGTCGTTGTCGACGACGAGCACGTCGCCGGGCAGTGCGGTCTCGAGCGCCTCGAGGTAGAGGTCGACGCTGCCGGCGTGCCGAACGGGCAGCACGCGCCCCGCCACCCGCATGCCGCGCGCGACGCCCTGCAGCGCAGCCGGCCCGCACCGCACCGGCAACCCGGCGCGGATGCAGGCGTCGGCGATGTGGGCGGTGGTGAGCTCGTCGAGGTTCATGCTCACAGGATGCCGCACCGCTTCGGCCGCGCACACCGCATGGCAGCAGCGCTGCGGGATTCGGCAGAATTCCTGCGGCGCACCGTTTCGGCTGCGCTGCCAGGCGCCAGATCTCGAGGACGCGTCGTCCACGTCGGGAGCACGCCAGAGCTCCCGTCCGCGACGCCACCACCCGCACCCCCGTACGCTGAAACCATGAACCACACGACCCAACCCATCGACGCGGCAAGCGCGCGGGCGCTCGAGGCGAACGGCTTGCGGCTGCAGCTCGTCGACACCGACGACGCGGCGAGCTTCGAGCGGTGGATCCAGGCCGACAACCGCGGCTTTCACGGCGACTGGCTGAAGCCAGACGAGGTCGTCGGCTTCATGCAGGGCGTCGCCAACCGGCGCACGACCGGGGTGTACGACGCTACCGCGGCCGAGCCGGGCATGCCGGTCGCCACCGTCAACTCGTGGCCGACACCGCTGACCGTTCCCGGCGGAACGGTGGATGCCTGGGCGATCAGCGCCGTCACCGTCGCCCCGACGCACCGCCGGCGCGGCATCGCGCGCAACCTTCTTGAGGCCGAGCTGCGCACCGCCAACGCCCTCGGGCTGCCGCTCGCGATGCTCACCGTGAGCGAGGCGACCATCTACGGGCGCTTCGGGTTCGCTCCGGCGCAGGTGGTTGCCGACCTCGAGTTCGACGTGCGCAAGGCGCGCTGGAGCGGCCCGGCGGCATCCGGTCGTGTGCAGTTCGTCGACCGGGAGCAGCTGCGCTCCGAGGCCGACGCCCTCATCGCGAGGGCGCGCCGGCAGGCGCCCGGCGAGATCGAGGCGTGGCCGCGGCTGTGGGACCGCATCTTCGGCCTCACCGTCGGCCAGGAGGATGCGGGGCGCAAGATCCGCAGCGTGCGTTACGACGACGAGAACGGCGAGCCGCAGGGCTTCGCGCTCTACACACTCACAGAGCACCCGACCGACTACAGCAAGCACGAGGCGACCGTGCCGTACCTGCTGTCGCTGACCCCCGACGCCTACGCGGGCCTCTGGCAGCACCTGCTCGAGCTCGACCTGGTGTCGACCGTGAAAGTGCCGCTGCGCTCCGCATCGGAGCCGGTCATCTGGCAGGTCGCCGACCAGCGGGCGATCACGGCGACGCACCACGATCACCTGTGGCTGCGCATCCTCGATGTTGCGGCGTCGCTCACCGCGCGCCGGTTCGCGACCCCGATCGACCTCACGATCGAGGTGACCGACGACCTCGGCTTCGCGGCGGGCACCTATGCGCTGACGGATGCGGGGGTCGAGCGCGTCGAGTCCGCCACACCCGACCTGACCCTCACCGTCAACGCCCTCAGCGC
>NZ_JBXMIS010000111.1:0-22485 GCF_057073975.1 Conyzicola sp.
CCCCCCACGCCCTCCGCCACACCGCGGCAACGCACCTGCTCGACGGCGGAGCCGACCTGCGCGCCGTGCAGGAGATGCTCGGCCACGCGAGCCTTGGAACGACGCAGCTCTACACGCACGTCTCGACGGAGCGGCTCAAGCAGAGCTACGCGCTGGCGCACCCGCGGGCGTAGGCGGTTTCGATACGGTTCCATCCGCGATGCTCTACGCGTCGCGCTACTCAACCCGCGGGTCTCGTCGGCAGCAGCACGCTGCGCGGCACCCCGCCGAGCAGCAGGAGCGGATTGACGTACTCCCCGTCGAGCCGAACGCCGAAGTGCAGGCATAGCTGCTGCACGCAGTGGCCGGGCTCGAGGCTGCCGATCACCTGGCCGCGCGCGACCGGATCGCCGGCCGCGAGGGTCGTCGTGAGCGGCTCGAAGCTCGAGATGAGACCACCCGCGTGGCGAATCGACAGCACGGGTCGGTCGACGACGACCCCGGCGAAGTGCACCACCCCGTCGGCGGGGGCGCGGATCTCAACGGCAGTGCTCGCGATGTCGATGCCGCGATGGCCCGGCCCGTAGGGGGTTGCCGGTGCGAGGTACTGGCGCACGATGGCGTGCGGTGCTGGAGTCGGCCACGCCCAGCGGGCCGGGTCGGCGGCTGCCGGCCCGGCCGTCAGAACCAGGGGAACGAGCAGGGCGGTCGCGAGCACTCGCTTCATAGACAGAGAGTGCCGCGCGGTTGCAGCGGCGGTGCGGCCGAGGTGCGGATCGGTGGAGAAGGGCGGCAGCGGCATCCAGTGAGGGAAGTGGTATGATTTTGGCTGCATCTTGCGCAAGCAAGGTGACTACGCGTGCTCATTCGTAGCGCACACATCCTCCAGTCTTGCTCGTAAGAGCTAGCGGATGTCTGCTGAGCACCAGGTTTCGCGCCACACGGTCGCGGATAACAACTGAAGGGCACGCTCACGCGTGCCAGAAAAGGAGAACGGCCATGGCCGTCGTCACCATTCGCCAGCTGCTCGACAGCGGCGTCCACTTCGGACACCAGACCCGCCGCTGGAACCCGAAGATGAAGCGCTTCATCCTGACCGAGCGAAGCGGCAGCCACATCATCGACCTGCAGCAGTCGCTGCAGCACATCGACAAGACCTACGACTACGTCAAGGAGACGGTTGCCCACGGCGGCACCATCCTCTTCGTCGGCACCAAGAAGCAGGCACAGGGCTCGATCGCTGAGCAGGCGCTGCGCGTCGGCCAGCCCTACGTCAACCAGCGCTGGCTCGGTGGCCTCCTCACCAACTTCCAGACGGTCTCCAAGCGCCTCGCGCGCATGAAGGAGCTCGAGGAGGTCGACTTCGACGACACGACCCGTGGCTACACCAAGAAGGAGCTGCTCATCCAGCGCCGCGAGCTGGTGAAGCTGCAGAAGAGCCTTGGCGGTATCCGCAACCTCACGAAGACCCCGTCTGCCGTGTGGATCGTCGACACCAAGAAGGAGCACCTCGCCATCGACGAGGCGCACAAGCTCGGTATTCCGGTCATCGCGATCCTCGACACCAACTGCGACCCCGACGAGGTTCAGTACCCGATCCCGGGTAACGACGACGCCATCCGCTCCGTCGCACTGCTGACCCGCATCATCGCGGATGCCGCAGCCGAGGGCCTCGTTCAGCGTCACCAGAAGCCTGAGGACGGCGCTGAGGTCGAGCCTCTCGCCGCGTGGGAGGCAGAGCTGCTGCAGGCCGGCGAGGCCGAGGCCGCAGCCGCCCCCGCAGAGGCCGTCGAGACCCCTGCCGCCGAGGCAGCAGCACCAGAGACCCCCGCCGACGAGACCGTCGCCGAGACCGAGGCAGCCCCTGAGGCAGCCGAGGCCGAGGCCGCTCCCGCCGCGAACGAGGCGGCTACGCCCGCCGACACGAAGTAAGGACACGTCGAATGGCAGATTTCAGCCTCGCTGACCTCAAGACCCTGCGCGAGCGCCTCGGCACCGGCATGGTCGACAGCAAGAACGCTCTCGTCGAGGCGGGCGGTGACCTCGAGAAGGCCACCGAGATCCTGCGTCTCAAGGGTGCCAAGTCGAACGCCAAGCGCCTCGACCGCTCCACGAGCGAGGGCCTCGTCGCCGCGAAGGAGGGCGCCGGAACCACGACGCTCATCGAGCTCGCGTGCGAGACCGACTTCGTCGCGAAGGGCGAGAAGTTCGTCGCCCTCGGCGACAAGGTGCTCGAGGCCGTCGCCGCCGCTGGCGCGACGACCCCGGAGGAGGGCCTTGCGGCTCCCGCCGGCAGCCAGACCGTCGCAGAGCTCATCGGCGACGAGGCTGCGATCCTCGGCGAGAAGATCGAGCTTCGCCGTGTCGCTGTCGTGACCGGTGAGAAGTTCGCGATCTACCTGCACAAGACCAACAAGGACCTGCCTCCGCAGGTCGGCGTTGTCGTCGGCTACTCGGGTGACGACGCAGAGACCGCTCGCTCGGTGGCGCAGCACATCTCGTTCGCCGACCCGCAGTACCTGTCGCGCGACGAGGTTCCGGCCGAGACGGTCGAGAACGAGCGTCGCATCGTCGAGGAGATCAGCCGCGGCGAGGGCAAGCCTGAGGCTGCCCTTCCGAAGATCGTCGAGGGCCGCGTTGCCGCGTTCTTCAAGCAGGTTGCCCTGCTCGACCAGGACTACGCCAAGGACAACAAGGTCTCGATCACCAAGGTGCTCGCGGATGCCGGACTCACCGTCTCCGGCTTCGCCCGCTTCAAGGTCGGCGCCTAGCAATCCCGCTTCCGAAAGGCCCCGCAGCTCCGGCTGCGGGGCCTTTCGCGTTCGCAGACCAGATACCCTGTATGGAGTCCAACCCCCGGGAGCTAAGAATGTCCGATCGCAAGCGCCGCGTCCTCCTCAAGCTCTCTGGTGAGTCGTTCGGCGGCGGCTCGCTCGGCGTCAACCCGGATGTGGTCAGCAGCATCGCGAAGGAGATCGCCGAGGCGAGCCACGACGTCGAGATCGCGATCGTGGTCGGCGGCGGCAACTTCTTCCGTGGAGCAGAGCTCAGCCAGCGCGGCATGGACCGCGGTCGCGCCGACTACATGGGCATGCTCGGCACCGTGATGAACGCACTCGCGCTGCAGGACTTCCTCGAGCAGGCAGGGGCGGCGACGCGTGTGCAGTCGGCCATCTCGATGACCCAGGTGGCCGAGCCGTACATTCCTCGCCGCGCAGAGCGCCACCTCGAGAAGGGGCGCGTCGTCATCTTCGGTGCGGGCGCAGGCCTTCCGTACTTCTCGACCGACACGGTCTCGGCCCAGCGTGCCCTCGAGATCGACGCGCAGGTCGTGCTCGTTGCCAAGAACGGCGTCGACGGCGTCTACGACGACGACCCGCGCACCAACCCCGATGCGAAGAAGATCGAGGAGATCACCTACCAGGAGGCGCTCGTGCAGGGCCTCAAGGTGGTCGACTCCACGGCATTCAGCCTGTGCATGGACAACTCGATGCCCATGGTCGTCTTCGGCATGGAGCCGAAGGGCAACCTCACGAAGGCGATTCGCGGCGAGCGGATCGGCACGCTCGTCAGCAACTGAGGGTCGTAGACAACTGAGCTGCGCCGCTACGCCCTCACGCGCACGTCGTCTCGAGACGACTCGTTGAGCACGGCGAGGGCCCGTCGCAGTGCAGTGCTCGACGTGTCGACCGTGTAGGGGAAGTACACGACCTCGACGCCGACCTCGGCGAACCGCCGTTCGAGATCTCTGCCCTTGCGGGTGCCCCGCCAGTCGTCGCCCTTGAAGAAGACGTCGAAGTGCAGGCTGCGCCAGGTGTCGAGTTTGTCTGCCTTTGTCTCGGCGACCGCGTGATCGACGAACCCGATGGAGCTCACAATCTCGAGCCGCTCCTGCAGGGGGATCATCGCGGGGCGGCCTCTGCGACTGATGAGCAGCTCGTCGGAGACCACGCCGGCTATGAGCACGTCGCACTCGGCGCGTGCACGGCGAAGAAGATTGAGATGACCGATGTGAAAGAGGTCGAAGGCACCGGCTGCATATCCAACGCGATCAGGCATTGCATCCTCTCAGGTGACGTGTGAACCAACGTCCGGTGAAAGGGAAGTGCCCGGTTGATGTCAGCATAACGCCCCCCATTCGGGGGATCCAGTGTTATTTCTCGTGACCCCCGAACAGGGGGCGTGCTACAGTTCTCGAAATCGTTCACGCGCACTGCGCACCCGATTCGACTTTCCACGAACCGTGCGCGCAATCGCACAGCTGGCCGCTGGCCAGTGAGTCCCGTTCCGGGCTGCGTATCGAGGGAACCGAATGGTGATGAGCACCCAAGGAAGACACCGCGCCGCACAGCGCGTGGAGTCGACCAGGCGTCTGCGCGCCGCGGTGGCGATCGGGGTCTCCCTCGTCGTCGTGGTCGTCGCGGTGCTGACGGGCGTGGCCGTGGCGACGGCGGACGACGAGTACACCCTCGGGGAGACCGTCGCATCCGACGAGTTCGATCGTGCGCTGCAGGGCGCATGGGGCACGGCAGCAATCGGCGGTGACTACGTGCTGAGCGTTCCCGATCGCTTCTCGACTGATGGCGTCTCCGGCATCGCCTCCCCACCCCGGTCGGGGTCGTCGGTCACCGCGACCCTGCCAGGGGTGAACGCGCGCGACGTGCAGGTGTCGACCGCGGTGAGTGTTCCCGTCATACCGACCGCGGGCAATGGCGTCTATGCGGGGCTCGAGCTGCGTGTGAGCGACAACTCCCACTATCTCGGCTCCGCCCGGATCGGGCCGGGCGGAGCCGTCTTTCTCTCCGTCATCCGGGTCGCCGGGTCGACGCAGACGCAGGTGGCGCTCGTGCGCGACCAGCCGGTCATGACGGGGCTCGCCGCCGGCTCGCGGGTGAGCTTCGAGGTGAGAGCCACGGGGGTGGACCCCGTGCGGCTATCGGCACGCGCCTGGGCGGAGGGCGCACCCTCGCCCTCGTGGCAGGTCGTCGTCGACGACACCGACGATCGGCGGCTGCAGGAGCCGGGAGCGGTGGCGGTGTGGACATACGCCTCGAGTGGCTCGGCACCCCAGCCGGTGTCGTACGCAGGCCTCGCGGTCAACCTGCTCGAACCGCCCGTCGAGACCCCGGCAGCATCCAGCGCGCCCGACCCGGCGACCGGTCCGGCGACGCAGCCCGGCATCGACGGCGTGCGCGGCACTCCGGGGGCGCTCCCTGTTGGAACGGCACAGTACGAGGTTCCGGCTGGAGCGATCATCGTCGATCCCGGCGGCTCTGACTCCAACACCGGCACCCTCGAGCGCCCGCTCGGCACCCTTGGCGCGGCCATCACCCGGGCTCCGACCGGCTCGACGATCGTGCTGAGGGAGGGCGATTACCACGGCGCCTTCGTCATTCCTCAGGGGCGCGACCTCACCATCCAGCCGTATCCGGGGGAGGAGGTCTGGCTCGACGGAAGCCGCGTGGTCGAGAACTGGCAACCAGACGGGGATGCCTGGGTCGCCATCGACTGGACGGTGCAGTTCGACGCCAGCCCGACCTACAGCCGCGGCGCACCCGACGGCACGGCAACGGGTTGGCAGTTCGTCGACCCGGCGTACCCGATGGCGGCACACCCCGACCAGGTGTGGATCGACGACGTCGCCCAGCGGCAGGTCGGCTCGCGTGACCTGCTCGTGCCCGGTGCCTTCTTCGTCGACTACGCGACGGCGCGGCTCTACCTCGGGTCTGATCCGACCGGGCAGGTAGTGCATGCCTCGGACACCGTCAAGGCGCTCGTGATCGCGGGAGCGGGAAGCACAGTGCGCGGAATCGGCATCAAGCGCTACTCCCCGTCGGTTCCCGACATCGGGGCGGTGGCGGTGAGCGCTGCGAACGTCACTGTCGAGAATGTCGAGATCACCGAGTCGGCGACGACCGGTCTCGCGATCTTCGCCCCCGGAGCGCGTCTCGTCGACCTCACGATCAGCCGCTCCGGCATGCTGGGAGCGCAGGCGAGCACGGCCGACCGGCTCTCGGCGAGCGGCCTGCTGCTGACCGAGAACAACACGGAGCACTTCAACCGCGCACCCGTTGCCGGTGGGTTCAAGATCCACAAGTCGCGGGGCGTCTCTGTCACTGACAGTGCTTTCACGCACAACGCCGGCAACAGCCTGTGGTTCGACGAGTCGGTCTACAACATGACGGTGACCGGCAACGACATCATCGACGGAAAGGGCAACGGCATCGTCGTCGAGCTGTCATCGAAGGCCGTGCTCGCTGACAACGTGGTGCTGCGCAATACGCGCGACGGCATCCTCATCAGTGATTCCGGTCACATCGAGGTCTGGAACAACACGATCGCCGGCAACTTCCGCAGCGTCAACATCACCCAGGGCACGCGCCGTGCGAGCAACCTCTCTCTGCCTGGCCACGATCAGCGGCAGAAGCTGCCTGACCCGACGGTCACCTGGATCACGGAGGACATCACCGTCGCGAACAACGTCTTCGCCGACGGCACGGGCAAGTGCGTGCTCTGCGTCGAGGACTACAGCCACGAGCGCTCCGCCGACCAGATGCGGGTGCGCTCCAACGGCAACCTGTTCCACCGCGTGAGCGCGACGCAGCCGACCTGGGCCGTCGTGTGGTCGCGTGGTCACGGCAACCCCGCCGTCTACACGAGTGTCGCGGCGTTCGCGCGGGCAACAGGGCAGGATGCCGACAGCGTCGCCATCGACGGCACCCCCGCCGTCAGCGGCTCGGCGCTGACCCCCGCGGCCGAGTCCATGGTCGGCGCGGTTGCCCGGGCGCTCGATGCCCGCCTCGCCGCGCTCGTTGGTCAGCCGGAGGGAACCCGCCACGTCGGGGCGTGGCCGTAGCGGCCATCTGCACGTGCTCTCAGGCCACCCGTGAGCGCAGCTGACGCACGAGCTGCACGACCTCGCCGGCCTCGCGCCTCATCGAGGGCACCAGCGCGAGGGCGGCGTAGGCGGCAGCGAGGGCGACGGCGGCGGCAATCAACTGGATGACGGATCCGAGGGGAGCGACCCCCTGCGCGGCCGCCCACGAGCACGCCCCGGCAATCGCAACGCAGCCGAGGATGCGACCGGCACCCGCGTAGAGCGGGCGAACGGCGATGCCTGAGCGTCGGGAGAGCCACCAGAGCGAGATGGGCCACGAGATGGCGGGCGCCACGGCATACCCGATGGCGACGCCGATCACGCCGCTGGTCGATCCGATGAGAAGGCACACGATGCGAATAACCGCGCTGAGCATCGAGTACCGCAGCAGGTCGCCCGTCAGCCCCTTCGCGAGGTAGACCCAGTACCCGACGAAGGCGAGGGTCTGGAAGATGCCGGCGACGGCGAGCAGACGCAGCACCGGCGCCGCCGCGAGCCATCGCTCGCCGAGCAGCAGGTGGGTGAGCGGCTCTGCCGCGGCGGCCACGAGGCCGAGGGCGGCGACGAGGCTGTAGCCGAGCGCGCGCTGGCCGATGGCGACGAACCGTGAGAAGCGGGCGTCGTCGTCGGTGATGCGCGAGAGCACGGGAAGGGCGACCGCTGTCAGCGGGCTGCGCACCTGGTTGAGCGGTGTCATGAGCAGCTGGAACGCCCGCGAGTAGATTCCGAGCGGTGCGGCACCGAATCGCACGCCGATGATCACCGTGTCGAGGTTGTTGGCGATGTAGCCGACAAGCTGCGAGCCGACAAGGCTGCCGCCGAATCCGAGGAGCCCGCGCACCGGCGTCGCGCGTCGGGGCAGCTGGGGAATCCAGCGGGCGGTGACCACGAGCAGGAGCAGGAGCACGGCAGCGCTGGTGAGCTGCTGGGCGATCAGAGCACCGACGCCAGCGCCGACGAGCGCGGCCGTCACGGCGACCGCGAGGGCGATGGCTGCGCTCGCGATGTCGATGGCAGCGAGGTCGCGAAAGCGGAGGTCGCGCACGAGCGAGGCGCGGTACTGCGTGGCGAGCCCGTTGGCGAGGAACACCGGAGACAGGGCAACCGCGACACCGGCCAGCTGTGGCTGCCCGTAGAACGCGGCGATGAGAGGGGAGCACAGCACGACGAGCGCGGCGAGTAGGGCACCGATGGCCGCGTTGATCCAGAACAGGCTAGAGCGCTGGGCGGTCGTCAACGTGGGGGACTGGATGGCCGCGGATGACAGCCCGAGGTCGCGAAAGATCTCGCCGACCCCGATGATCGCGAGCACCATCGCCACGAGGCCGTAGTCGTGCGGGGTCAGCAGCCGCGCGAGCAGCACGACCGACACCAGCTGCACCAGGATGCGGGCGGCCTGCGCGATCATCGTCACGACGACCCCTCTGGCAGCCTGCTGCCCGAGGCCGGGGGACGTCACGCCCGGCTCCGCGTGCGGCGCCAGGAGCCGCGGGCGGCGCGCACCGAGTCGCGCCACCGACCGAGACCCAGCGCCACGAGGCCGAAGCCGCGGTATCGGGGAAGGCGGCGTCCGGCGAGGGCTGCGCCGAGCATCCGTCCGGCCAGGGTGCTTCGCCGCTCGACGTGCAGCGGCTGCACGGCTGCGACCCGCTCGATGCGCACCGGCTGCACCACGAGCACCCCGGCGGCGACCGCCTCGAGCACGAGCTCGTAGCCCCGTGGCGTTCTGGCGATGAGGGCGCTCGTGCCGGAGCCGGGGGTGAATACCGGGTAGCCACGATCGTCGGACTCCCACAGGTCTGCGGCACTGATGTCGGCCGACTCTCCGACACCGTCGGGGCACAGCTTGCACCGGGGATGAAGCTGGCGGCCGAGGTGCTCTCCCCACGACTGGTCGTAGCTGAGGGAGACCATCGAGCCGTCGCCAGTGGTCACGGTGAACCGGCCGGGCCAGCCGTTGCCGCGGTATCGCAGGCCCTCGGGAGCGTCATCGGAGCCAAGGCTGCTCACCAGGTGGTCGGTTGCGCGCTGCGAGGGGGTTCCGGCGCAGAAGAACGACAGGAGGATCTCGTCGCGCAGCTCCGCGTGGCCCGGCTGCGCGCCGAGGGCGCGCATGCCGGAGACGCGGCACGGGGTTCCGATCGTCGCTCCTCCGAGAGCGGGGAACGTGCCGGTCACGGGGGCGTAGCGGGAGCCGGACGCGGCGAGTGCCTGCTCGCGGGTCGTGATCGACACGGAGACGGTGCGCCGGGCATCCCGCTCGTCTGGCGTGACGCCGATGACCCGCGCGGCGCGCCCGCTCTCGTTGAGCCAGGCAGCCAATGCGGTGAGGGTGCCGCCGCTGCTGCCGGCGTAGCGAAGTTCGTCGTCGGATGCCCAGGCACGCCAGGCGGCAACCACCGGCCCCATCGTCGGGTGCCTCTCGACAAGGGGAGCGTGCGCCGCCGAGACGACACTCCCGGGGCACGAGCGACGGAACTCCAGCGCGGCGCGGGGCCCGGCCTGCGACGGGCCGACCTGCTCTGGTCGGGCGAATCCGTCGTCGCCCAGCACGAGTTCGAGACCCCGGTCGAGCAGCAGGCAGGCACCGCAGCCAGAGCAGTTGCCAGCCGCGACCACCCGGTCGATCTCTGCACGCAGCGTGCTCATCGCCGGCCAACAGGAAGGAGGCGCAGGTGGGCGAGCGCGAGCTCTGCCTCGTGCCGGGCGATATCGGCCTCGCGGCGCACGGGCGTGGTATCGAGGGACTCGGCGACGGCGAGCTCGCGCAGGATGGCCGCGACCGGATCGGCCGCGGAGCGCAGGTCGACGGAGTGGGCCCAGCCAAGGTCACGCAGCAGCGGCCCCGCCTTGTCGGAGTAGGCGAGGGCGACGGCTGGCACGCCGACCGAGAGGGAGTTGAGGCAGGCGTGCATGCGCGACGCGACGACCAGGCGCGCACTCGCGAGCACGCGACGCGCTTCATCGAGATCGGCTGGCACGATGACCTCGGCGTCGACCATGGCACCGACCTCGCGCGTGGCGGCGAGATCGGAGTCGTCATTGCCCGCGGCGACGACGTGCGGCAGCAGGGTCAGTGAGCGGCCCTGAGCGCGCAGCTGCGTGGCGACGGCGACCATGGTCTCGCGGTAGCGGGCGGCGTCGACGTGGGGATTGGGCAGCCAGAGCAGCCCGGAGACGTTGAGGATGACATCGCGCGTCGTCGGCTCGGCCGGCAGCGGAAGGGAGAACACCAGGTCGGTGGTGGCCTGAGGGATGTCGAACCCGAGATCCGCGGCCACGGAGACGCTGGCGGAGTCACGGGCGAGCACGAGTGTGGCGGTGCGCAGCGTCGCTCGCGCCAGCGCCCGCCCGGTGCGGGTTCGGAACGGTCCGATCGTCTGCGGGCCGAGCACGACGGTGACGCCAGCGTGGGCTGCCGATACGCCGACCGCGGTCATCGTGGCGAGTCGGTGGATTCCGTAGGCGTCGGTGAAGCTGTCGCCGGAGCGGGTGTCGACCACGATATCGAAGCCAGACAGCCAGTCCTGCATTCCGTGCCCGCCGCGCACGCGCTCCCAGAGCAGCGAACGAAGGCGGCCGATCGGCAGCTGCGGTCGTCGTGAGCCGTAGTTGTGGAAGACGATCTCTGCGCTCGGCCACACGCTTCGCACGAGCTCCGCGGTTCCCCGCGCCAGCACGCGAACGCCGAGGTTGGGCGAGGCCTCGTCGGCCCAGAGCACGAGCACCCGCGGTTCCTCAACCACGAGTCGTGCCGATCGCCTCTGGCTCGGTGCCCGCATGGTGCGAGGGTCTCGCGTACTCCTGGACCACCGTGCCGAAGGCGCCCGCCAGGATTCCCTTGCCGCGGTAGACGGTGCGCAGACCGCGAGCCTGGTGTCGCAGCGAGCCCGATAGGCGTCCGAGCGACCAGCGCAGCCATCCGCCGACGACCCGCACCGCCCCCCGAGCGGCCGCGTGCACGCGGGCGGCGAGCCGACGGGTCGGCGAGGCAGCGAGCCGAAGGCGAACGACCGTCTCGACGTTGCCGTGGCTGCGCGCCCGTTCCAGAACCCACTCCCGCGTGGTGCGCTCCACGGGAACATGATCGGTCGCCACCGACTCGTCGCACCAGACCATGCGGCCTCCAGCTCGCACCAGCTCACTCGTGAACAGGGAGTCCTCTCCGGCACCGAGAGCGAGTCGGTGGTCGAAGCGCACCCCGAGCCGCTGCACCTGCCCGACGTCGAGCAGCAGGTTGCCGGTTGCGCCGAGGGTAATCGTGGTGCCGGTCTCCATTCGACGACGTTGGAAGAACGACCCGGCGGCCACCCACGGATCGAGGATGCCGGAGAAGACAGAGACGACCCGCCCTGCGACAGCGGCGGCCCCGGTCGAGGCCCAGGTGTCGACCAGTGGCATGAGCCAGCGCGCCGTCGGCCGCTCGTCGTCGTCGAGGAACACGAGCAGGTCGCTGCTGCTGGCCTCGTGCAGTGCCCGATCGCGCGCGGCGGCGATGCCCGGCCGCGGCTCGACCACGTAGTCGATGGTGATCGCCCCGGCCGAGGCCTCGGCGACGACGTCTCTGGCGCTCGCGAGCGGGTCGTTGTCGACGACGAGCACACGCAGGACGAGTCCGCGCGAGCGAGCCGCCTCGCGGGTGAGTGTCGCGTGGGCGGCGATCGCCGACAGGCACGCGCGCAGCTCGCGCGGCCGCCGGAAGGTCAGCACCGCGACCGTGACACTCGTCGGGCGCCTCATCGTGCCGTGCTCCGTGAGTACCCGCGAGTCGGGCGCGCGTAGCGGGCGATGCGCGCTGCCCTGGCATAGGCGTCGAGATGGGCACGCGTCGTGCGCTGCCAGGACCGCCCGTCGAGGTTGGGGCGTTGGCCGCGCGAGGCGGATCGCACGGCATGGATGGCGGCCTCGATGTCAGTGCCGGTGAGCTCGCCACGGTAGGTGTGCACCCATCCATCGCCCGTCTCGATCGCCAGGGCCCGGGTGACGGCGTTGTGCGGCACGAGCACCGGGCGGTCGAGGGAGAGGGCCGTGAGCGCCGCGGCCGAGTTGTGCATGAGCTGGTAGGGCAGCACCACGAGCTCAGAGCTCGTGACGATGTCGACGAGGTGACGGTCGGAGATGAAGCCGAACTCGAGCGAGATGCCGTCGTCGTCGCCGGCGAGCTCGGTGAGCGAGCGCTGCAGCTCGTCGGTGGAGGGGTAGCCGGCGATGCGCGCGGTCAGCGGCTCCTCGACGCCCGCACCGCGCACCCCGACCGCGCTGAGGGCCTCGATGAGGGCCTCGACGCCCTTGTAGCGACGGATGCGGCCAACGTAGCCAACCTGGCCACGCACGGCCTGCTCCCGCTCGAACGGGCGGAACCACTCGCGAAAGTGCGGGTGCGGGATCGTCGCGAAGGGAATGTCGGCCGGGAGGGGGGTGAACGGGTTCAGCCGGATGACGAAGTCGGTTCGGCGGTCGAGCACCCTCAGCACGAAGAGCTGCATGCGGGAGAGGCCGTCGGGCAGCTCGAGATTGTGCACGGTTCGCACGAGGGCTCGCCGGGTCAGCCGCAGCCGCGCGACGATGAGGAGCGTCAGCAGCTGGCGTACGAGTCGGCGCAGCGGCGTGCGACCACCGACGAGGTTCTCCGGCCAGTGCACGTGAAAGACGTCGTAGTCGCCGAACAGCGCCGTCGACCAGCGGAAGTACAGCACCCGTGCCCCCGCGTCTCGCACATGCTCGGCGAGGAGGATCGTGTACGGGTTGACCGACGTCGGTCGGGGGGTGGGAAAACTCACGAGAACGGTGAGCTGACTCGCCATGGCTCTTCCTCCAGTGCGTGGCCGATGGTACGACTACGGGAACGCTAGGGAAGAGCGTTTTGTGCGATATAGGCTACATCCCTCACGAGGGGACGCGCCATGGTTTCACACACCGATGGAGGCCTCGCGGTTGTCGTCGTCAACTACGGCTCGAGCCGCCTGCTGGCCGCCAACCTTGCGCCCCTGTCGCACGCACTGCCAGAGGCCGTCGTGGTCGTCGTCGACAATCGCACGGATGACGACGAGCGCGCCACGGTCACCGCGCTCGCCGAGGCGAACGGCTGGCTGCTCGAATGCCCGGCCACCAATCCGGGATTCGGTGCCGGGGTCAACCGCGGCGCCGCTCGGGCGTTCGAGCACGGTGCCGACCACATCCTCATCCTCAATCCCGATGCGACCATCGAGCCGACAGCGGTCGCAGAGCTGTTCGCCCGCTCTGTCGCAGAGCCGCTCGCGGTGCTCTCTCCCCGCATCGTCGCACCCGACGGGAGCACGTGGTTCGCGGGATCCGACCTCCACCTCGACGATGGCCGACTGCGCAATCCGGCTCGCCGTGGCAATGCACGGTACGAGCCGTGGCTGTCGGGGGCGTGCCTCATGGTCAGCCGCTCGCTGTGGGAGCTCGTCGGCGGATTCGACGACGACTACTTCCTCTACTGGGAGGACGTCGACCTGTCGCACCGCGTGCTGGCCAGCGGGGGCACTCTCGTGCTGTGCGATGACCTGGTCGCGCTGCACGACGAGGGCGGAACGCACGGCGGTGGTGGCAGGGCGAAGTCGGCGACGTACACCTACTACGTCATCCGCAACCGACTGCTGTTCGCGGCCAAGCACCTCGACGACGAGACCTACCGATCGTGGGTGGCCAACCGCCGCACGGTCGCCTGGGAGACCCTGCTGCAGGGTGGGCGACGGCAGTTCCTTCGGTCTCTTCGACCACTTCTCGTCGCTCGACGAGCGCTCTCCGACGGCGTGCGGCTCGCCAGGGCGATGCGCCCGCGCTGACCCCGACAATTGCTTGACTCACCGGTCGAGTGCGTGGGTATTATGGGAAATCGGCTGTCACGACGGGAATTCCTCCCGGTGCTTCCCCGCATTCTGCCGACGAGGGTGGAGCCTGTCGTGACACGAATCACCATTGACCCGAGCGTGCATATTCGTTCCGGCGAGCGCAGTGTCGCCGGCGCCTACCGGCAGCTTGCGAGCAGTCAGAAGCCAGCGGCTCGCAGCGCGCCCGCTTACTCCCGGTTCGTCAACAGGCGCATCGGTCGCGCGCTCGCCGCGGTGTGCTGGACGATCGGGCTCACCCCCAATGCCGTCACGGTGATCAGCGCCACATTCACGTTCGCCGCGATCGCCGCGCTCGCGCTCTACCCGCCGTCGGTGCTGCTCGGGGTGATCGTCAGCGCCGGGCTGCTGATCGGCTACGCCTTCGACTCCGCCGATGGCCAGGTCGCGCGTCTCTCTGGTGCCTCGAGTCCGGCAGGGGAGTGGCTCGATCACGTCGTCGACGCCACGAAGGCCGCTGCGCTTCCGCTCGCACTCGGCGTCGGGCTGTATCGAGCGGATGCTGTCGACGACTGGTGGCTGCTGGTTCCGCTGGCGGCATCCATCGTCAGTTCTGTGCTGTTCTTCAGCATGATCCTCACAGAGCAGCTGCGTCGGCAGCACTCGACCCTGCCGTTGGCGCCCCCCGCTTCGTCGCCACGCGCGCTGCTGCGGTCGATCGCCGTCGCCCCGATGGACTACGGGCTGCTCTGCCTCAGCTTCGTGCTGCTCGGGGCACTTCCGGTGTTCCTCGTTGTCTACACGTTCATCACGGTCGCGACGGCGGGCTTCGTCGTGCTCTCGTCGGTGAAGTGGTTCACCGAGCTGCGGGGGCTCTCCTCGCACCAGGGACTGGAGCAGGGCGGAGGCGCATCATGAAACGCGACGTGGTCATCGGAGCATCGGCTGGTGCCCTCGCCCTTGCCGCCATCATCACGGCCGCAGCGGTTGCGGCGACGCCAGGCGTCGATATGACCGCGAACCGCGCTCCTGCTCCCACATCGACATCCTCGTCAGCGTCGTCATCGCCCCGGCCGTCGCCATCACCGGATGACGCTGCCGCCGCCCCCGACGACGCGGATGTCCCCGCCGCGATCGACCCGTACTACGGTGATGCCGTCGCGGCTGTCGCGACCGGCGACTCGGCCGAGCTGGGAGGAGGGCTCGTCGTCGAGCTCGTCTCCGTGTCGACGACGACCGTGACCGGGTCTGGCATCGGATCGACGAGCGGGCCGGCGATTGTCGTCGAGCTGAGCATCGCGAACACCGGGGCGACAGCAGCTGACCTCGCAGCGGTCGTGAACGCCTACGCGGGCTCGGAGCGCACGCCGCTGACCCCCGCCGGCGAGGACGAGCAGCTGGCCAGCCAGCTCGCCGCGGGGGCAGAGTCGACGGGTCGCTACACCTTCGCCATCGACGACCCAGACCAGCCGCTCTACCTCACGGTGAGCACCTCTCCCGACTCAGGCCTCGTGGTGTTCGAGCGCGGGTAGCACTCTGCCGATGCGGGACCGCACCGTTGCCGGGGCACGGTCATCATGACGTGCCGTTGCCGTGATCACCGTTCCGAGAACCCGCACCCCGGCTAGCGCGAGCTGCTCTGCACTCGCCTTGAGCTCGCCGATGTGGGCGTCGCGCTCATCGGCGAGCAGCACCACCGCGTCCGCTGCCCGGCCGAGAACGAGCGCTCGAGACGAGAGCGCACCGTCGGGGGCAGCAGCGAGCACGAGATCGGCGCCGTCGGCCGCCGACGAGGGGATCCCTCCGGGGGCCGCCAGCTCATGGCCGACGACCGTCGACCCTCTGGCGTCTGCCGTGTGCGAGAGGGCGGCGGCATCCCCCGCCATGGCGACATGGAGGCCAGCCTCCGCTGCCGCAACGGCGAGGTTGGCGGTGGCAGTCGCGGCGGTTCGACTGGCTCGGCCGTCTGCTACCGCGGCGAGCATGATGGTGCGAGCCGAGCTCGACCCCATAGTCGGTCGTGGGAGGTCCGTGGCGTCGATGAGAGCCGCAAGCCGCCGATAGTCCTCCGCGGCCTCTCCGGCCGGGTCGATCGAGAAGGGCGGTGCGGCATCCCGTCGCTCCGTCAGCCTGCCGAGCAGGGGGCCGGCACCCGCGGCCAGGACTGCCCGCTCGTCGCGCACCCGGGTGTCGAGCAGGCGCATAGCGACAATCACGAGCAGGCTCGCGAGCAGCCCGACGAGAGCGCCCGCCACGATGTTGAGTCTCGTGTTGGGGGAGGAGGGGCTGGTCGGTGCTGTTGCCGACTGCACCGTTCGCACCTCGACGGTTGCTCCGCCGTCGGCGTCCCGCGGAGCGAGGTCTCGCACGGCCCCTGCCAGCGAGCGGGCGACGCCGTTGGCGATGGATGCCGCAGTCGACGGGTCAGGAGAGCTCGCCTCGATATCGAGCACGACCGTTCCGGGCGGGGTTGTCGCCTCGACCGATCCCGCCAGCTGCGCGACCGACAAGCCGAGGTCGAGCTCGTCGATGACGGGCTGCAGCACTCGCTCCGATCCGGCCAGCTCTGCGAAGGAGAGCATCTGAGACTGCGCATAGCTCGCGCCCTGGTTGAGATCGCTGCCGGACACCCCAGAGTCGATAGAGAAGTAGAGCGTCGAACGACCGCTGTAGATCGGTGTTGCAAGCTGCGACACGGCAACCCCGAGCAGGGCTCCAACCACGCAGGCAAGCGCCACGAGCACACCGTAGCGGCGCACGAGCGCGACATAGGGATGCAGACGCCCGTCGGTAGCACCCGAGGTGAGTGGCGCGGGGCGGGGAAGGTCGATCAACTGCGACATGTCAGTCTCCTGTGGGTTGTAGGCGGAGCGGAGTGGCCATAGCGGCCGGGTGAGAAGAGTGAAGAGCCGTTCGGGAAGGCCGAAGGGCGGCCTGGGTCGTTGCCGCGATGCCGACGACGAGCCAGAGCATCACCGAGTACTGGGTGATGAGGGCGACGGTTGCGAGGGCAGGCAGCTGCGCGACGACGGCGATGGTTGCCGGCTGGGCCGTGCCGCGAAGGCACAGCACGATCGCGCCAGCGAACCCGACGAGTACAAGGGCGAGGGCGAGCCATCCCGAGGTGAGGGCCGAGAGAAGGAGCTGGCTGTCGATCGACGCGAAGCCGGCGAATCTCAGCGTGCCATCGGCAGAGCGTCCGACGGAGTCGGAGAGCCCGACGATGTTCGACTCCGCAAGCAGCGACACGAGGTCGCCGCGGTATCCAGCGCTCGCGGTCGCCTCCTCTCCTGCCTCGGTGAATACAGTGAGGACGAGCGGCAGCAGGGCAAGGCCGATCGCGGCGCCACCACCAACGACTGCCACGCGCTGGGCTCGTGTAAATCTGTCCCGCAGCAGGATCGCGCACAGGATGACCCCGAGGAAGGCGCACAGGATGCCGATGCGGCTGAACGTGAGCACGGTCGCGACGAGCATCGTGGCGACCATGGCGAGACGCAGCACGAACGGGAGCCGGGCTGCGAGAGTCAGCGGGGCTGCGAGGGCAAGGCTCGCCCCGAGCGCGATCGAGTGGCCGAACGCCCCCTCCGCGCGGGCGAACCCGCCTCGCGTCTGTATCTCGCCCCATTCGTCGAACAGCGAGTTGCCGACCTGGAGCCCGACGAACGGGTTGAGACCCGTGACGAACTCGACGATCGCAAGCACAGCCACACCCGTGAATACCACCGCGACAGCCAGGTAGACGAACTCCGCGCCGACGCGAGCTGCGGCGACGCGACCGACGACGTAGCCGGCGAGAAATGACCCGTAGGGCGTGACGAGGAACGACATCGCGAGAGCGGTGTCGCCGGTGACGAGCGAGGCTGCCGTGAGCAGCAGCAGCACGCCGAAGAGGCCGTCGACCAGGCTCCACCGCATGCCGTGTCGCGGCACAAGGGCGACGCCGGCAGCGAGTGCCACGAGAACGGCCGCGGGAACGAACAGGTTGCCGTTGAACCCAAGGCGCACGCCGATCCACACCGGCACGAGACAGAGCACGGCGAGGCTGGCGACCACCGCGACTCGTGGAGAACGTCTCGCGATGACAACAGCGAGTGCAGCGGCGAGGACGCCCAGCACCGCGACGATTGCCGCATCCACCCCGGTCACGCCGCGACCCGATCGCGGCACTCGAGCGCCGCGGCCCGCATCGACCGCACGGTCTGACGCCAGTTGTGGCGGCTGGCGAGCTGGCTGGCCGCCGAGCGCCGAAGCGCCGATCCCGGGGACGCACCCGACATCGCAGCAACGGATCGCATCGCGGATGCCGCTGCCGCCGCATCCAGCGGATCGACGAATGTCGCGTGGCCAGCGAGTGTCTGCCGGAACACCGGAAGGTCGCTCACGACAACGGGGGAGCCGAAGTGGGCGGCCTCGACCGGTGGCATACCGAAGCCCTCGCCGAGCGACAGGAACACGAACAGGGCAGCGTTGCGGTAGTACCAGCGCAGCCGTGCCTCGTCGACGAACCCGGTGAACCGCACTGCTCCTGTTGCGATCGCTGCCCTGGCGCGCGGGCTGAGGCCACCTCTCCTGCCGTCGGCCGAGCCGACCACGAGGAGGGGCCGACGGGGGGAGACCAGCCCGCTCTCGAGAGCAGCGTCGATCGTCGTCGCGAGGTTCTTTCGAGCGTTGAGGCGGCCGACGGTGAGGAGGAAGCTCATCGGCGCGAGGTCCGCGTCTGGCTCGTCCTCCTGCTCCGTCTCTGTCAGCTCTGTCGAGAGGCCGATACCAACGGGCACCACGGCTCTGGCCTCGCAATTGCGGCGGATTCGCCCCGCCTCGCTCTCCGTCGAGGTGAAGACGAGATCGGCGCGGTGCACCCAGCGGCGCATGAGGGAGAAGTAGGCGCGCTCGACGGGCGTGAACCACTCCGGGTTGGTGGCGAACAGCACGTCGTGGAGGAAGACGGCGCTCACGGCTCCCTCGATACGCGCTGCGAAGTTGTGGGTGAGCACGAGCTCGGCGCCGACGGAGTTCGCGGCTCTCGTGACCGCCGATGTCGCGGCAAGGGCCTGGGGCCACAGCGATGTCGTGACGAGTCGCGCCTGCGTCGGCGCGCTCAACCGCGCGGAGTCGAGTGCAGCGCGCCGTACGACAAGGGTGAGCTCGTCATCCGGAAACTCGGTGCTCCACGCCAGCACGATCTCGCGCAGCACATGACGAAGGGATGGCGGCCCGTCGGCCCACCAGAACGCATCGAAGACGACCTTCACCACCTTGCCTGCCCTTCCCTGGCAGACAAGGTGGTGCCGTGGCTCCTAGTGGGGGAGCCGGGCATTGAAGTTGTCGATTGCGGTGATGGTGCCAGCAGTGGAGCTGGCCGACAACGTCGCCTGGACGGCGACGGATCCGGAGGTCTGGAGGGCGGGTGTCGAGTCGGTGACCGACGAGAGCCACGTCGTTGGCTCTGGCTGGCCGGTCGGCCAGATGCGAGCCTGCACGGTCGTCGGCGACGTACCGACAACCTGAAGCCGAAGCTGCAGTTGCATTCCCGGCGAGTAGGTGAGGCCGGGAACGACGGTGTTCGAGAGCACGGTCGATCCCTGCCTGAGCACGAGGGCCACCGCACCGGTCGACTTGACCCAGGCGTTCGCCGCGTAGTTGGCGCTGCCAACCTGACGGCCGAAGATGCTCGTGTACGCGCCTCCGCCTGTCGGCGCAGAGCCGATCGAGAAGGTCATCGTGCTGTCGGTATCGGTCGCCGACACCGCCGCGAGCGACATGGTGCGCGTCGACCCGGGTGCGAGGGTCACCTCGCCGACGCCGTTGGCCACGCGGAGGGCGCTCGCGCTGCCGGCGACGGTCCAGGCTCCGCCGGTTGGCGCGGTGCCCCATCCGCCGGTCACCGAGCGCTCGAAGTCGTCCTCGGCGAAGACGGTGACGGGCGCCACCGTGACGACAGCGCTCGCGGTGGCGGTCGCCCCGTCGTCATCCGTGACGGTGAGGATGACGGTGTAGTCACCCGCCGCCGTGTAGGTGTGGCTCGTGGTCGCTCCGGTGCCGCCCTGGCCGTCGCCGAAGTCCCAGCTGTAGCCGGCGATGGTTCCGTCGGGGTCGCTCGATGCCGAGCCGTCGACCGTGGCAGAGAGGATGCCGCCCGTAGCGGTGAACGAGGCGGTCGGCAGCTCGTTGGGCGGCTCGACCCCCGATCCCAGCGCATAGTGCTCCGCGACCACCGACGCGTCGAGTGCAGTGCCGTAGATGGCGAGCTCGTCGAGTCGGCCGGCGAAGTACGGGCTCGATGAGCCCCAGGTGTTGTCTCCGCCCGCGCGCCAGTACCCGGTGTACGACTGGGCACCCGTCTGCGGGTTCGTGCCGACGAGAGCGCCGTCGATGTAGAGCTTCATTCCCGCGGAGGACTGGGATGCCACGGCGTGGTGCCATGCACCGTCGTTGTAGGCGAGCGGGGTGGTGATGGTGTTGGCCTGCCCCGTCCATGTGCCGAAGACGAGCCTGCCGTCATCCTGCATATAGACGTGGCGGTCGTAGCTGCTCGACAGACCGGTCTTCTGGCTGCCGAAGCCGACGAGCTTGCCTCCCTGTGTTGTCGTGGTCTGGAACCAGGTCTCGAGCGAGTAGGTCACCGGGTTCGTGAACTGGCTATTCGTCGCGACGCCAGAGCCGCTCGTGAACTGCACGGCCGTGTTGTCTGTGCCGAGCACGGCTCCGGGCTGTGAGCGCAGCACCGTTCCGGCGTAGCTGCCGTCGAGGTCGTTCGGCCCTGAGTCGTTCGCCGTCGACCCACTCGACTCGCCGAGCCGGTAGTAGACGAGCGGATCCGCCGCGTAGACCGCGCTGCCGTACCCGTCGGCGGGCGGAGCTGGCAGTGGTGATGGTCGACCGGATGCCACGAAGTGGTCGACGAGGCTGGCCCGCGACAGCGCCGTCGGATAGATCGCGACCTGCGCGATGGATCCGGCGAAGTACGCGCTCGATGGCCGCGACGTCCACCCGTTGAGGTTGTCGCCGCCTATCCTCCAGTAGCCGGTGTATGCCTGGCCGCTGGTGACATCGGAGCGGGATCCTGCGAGGCTCCCGTCCACGTACAGCGCCATACCGCCGGCACCGAGCGTGGCCACGACGTGGTGCCATTGACCGTCGTTGTATGAAGCGCTGCTGTTGACGGTGCGCACCCCACCGGGGTGGCTGCCGAACCAGAGTCGGCCGGAGTTGTCCATGTAGACGTGCCGGTCGTAGCTGCTGGAGTTGCCGGTCGGCGAGTTGCCGAAGCCGATGATCTTGCCGCCAGTGGTGGTGGTGGTCTTGATCCACGCCTCAGCGGTGAACACGTTGGGTGCGGGCTGGGCGACCGGGGTGGCAGCGAAGGCCGTCGACGCACCAGAGAATGTTGTCGCGGTGGTCGGCGACATGATTCCCGGCTCGCCGCGCGACGTGCCAGCGCCAAGGGTGAGGTCGTCGAATCCGACGTGATCGTAGGCGGTGGCGCCCGACTGCTCGTCGAGCGGCCAGTAGTAGGTCGGGCTGTCGGCCTCGACCGAGTCAGCGTACGCCCCGCCGCTGTCGGCAGACGAGACCGTGGCCGTCGGCGCCAGTCGGCTGATCGTGTTGCCGTATCCATCCCGCACATACAGGCGATAGGTGTGCGTGCTCCCCGGCACGAGGCCGGTGTCGACGAAGCCCATGCGCGAGAGCGTGTAGAAGTTGGAGTAGCGGGTCTCGGTGAAGATCGGCGACGCCGTCTGGCCGTCGCGCACGAGGGTGTAGGTGAGGTTGGCGTTGTCGTGGTCGTGCGTCGTCGTCCATGAGAGCCGCACCTCACCAGAGGTGAAGGATGCGACGGTCGGCACGAGGCTGGTCGTCACGATGGGGCCCTGCTTGTTGGGGGCGATCGAGGGGATCGCGAACCGCACGAGTCCCTGCTGGGCGACGCCGTTGACGTGGGTGAACTCGCCGCCGTAGACGACGTAGCGTGTGTTGCCGCTGACGCTCCACCCGGCCTGTCCCTGGCCGGTGTAGGTGCCGGGGGTCAGGGTGGGGAACCAGTCGAGCAGGGTCGGCGACGGGTTGCCTGCGAAGTTGTAGTAGCCGTGCGGATCGGCGGTGATCGTGCCGGTTCTCGCCTTCGAGAAGGCGAGGCCGTAGTGCATGGTCCACGGGTTGGTCTGGGGGAACCCGCCGATGTTGCCGCAGTAGTGCGCGTGGGTGGCGACGTAGACGGCCTCGCCAAGGGCGAACGAGGAGTAGGTGTCGCCGTGGCAGTCCTCGATCCAGGTGATTGCACCGGTTGCCGGGTCGGCAGAGAACGTGCCCTCGAGGTTGCCGCCGGAGCCGAAGACATAGCCGGTGCCGTAGACGCGGTCGGCCGTCGCCGTCAGGCTCGTGATCGAGGCATTCGCACCCGCGTTGCGCACGATCGAGTTCGCGGCCCATGGCAGCGACGCACCTGTGCTCGCGTCGACGGCCCCGAGTCCGCGGAAGGCTGCTCCGGCCAGGGTCGTGAACCGACCGCCGACGACGACCTTCGATCCGTCGGCCGTGAGTGCGAGCGCGTCGACGACGGCGTCGGTGTTCGGAGCCCACGCGGTGACATCGCCGGTTGCCGCACTGACGGAGGCGAGGTAGTCGCGGGGTTCTCCGCTGACAGTGCGGAAGGTGCCGCCGATGTAGACGGTGGTGTTGCTGGCGGTGAGGGCGCGGCCCTGGCTGCCGAGGATGGGCTTGAAGGTGGGGATGATGGCGCCGGTTGCGGTGTTGAAGGCGGCGATGCGGTAGTAGCCCACCCCGTCGACGGTGGTGAAGTCGCCGGCGATGTAG